>DAOQNB010001056.1:0-2331 GCA_035335845.1 Acidobacteriota bacterium
GGTATTTGTGGCCCCGCTCGGGGAAGCCGCATTTCACAAAGCCGTCACAATTGTCAGCGAACTTCGACGGGCTGGCGTGGCGACGTTGATGGATTTCGAACACCGAAGTCTCAAAAGCTCAATGAAACTGGCGGATAAAGTCGGCGCCCAACTGGTTTTGATTTTGGGTGAAACCGAACTCCAAACCGGCCAGTGGGCGTTGCGCTCAATGAAGGATAGCTCACAAACCACCATTTCGGCTGAAAACTGGCTTTCTGGTATCCAGAAGGCCCTTAACTGTTAGCCTTTGGTGCCTGGTGCTTAGGAACCCATAGTTTCAAAGCACCAGGTCCCAAGTCCCAAACACCAGGTCCTAAAACGTATGAAAATCCTTGAAACCCTTCGACTCCGGGCTGCCGCCAAACCGCAACACATTGTCCTCCCTGAAGGTGAAGACGAACGCACGATTCTGGCAGCACAAATGGTTGATCGTTTGAAAATGGCGCGGCTGACATTGATTGGCAATGCGGAAAAGATCACGGAAAAGGCCCGTTCGCTGGGTGTGGATTTGGGTCCGTTTACCGTGGTTGATCCGCGTAAAACACCAGACCTGGAACTCTATGCCCGTGAATATTATGACCACCGCAAAGCCAAAGGGATTGCTCCGGATGAAGCTCGCAAGCAGGTGATGGAGCCACTCTATTTCGGCAACATGATGGTGCGACTCGGGAAAGCAGACGGTTCAGTGGCTGGCGCGACCAATACCACGGCCCACACCGTACGGGCTGCACTCCAGGTGATTGGGCTTCATCCAAAGTTCAAGATTGTGTCGAGCTTTTTTCTGATGGCCTTGCCAAATTCATCGCTTGGGGCCAGCGGAAACTTCATTTATGCCGATTGCGGTGTGGTGATCAACCCAAATGCCACCGAACTGGCCGAGATTGCAATTGCGTCAGCGGAAAGCTGTCGGGCACTCCTGCAGGTTGAACCACGGGTGGCGATGCTCTCATTTTCAACCAAGGGCAGTGCGTCGCATCCACTGGTGGATAAAGTCGTCGAAGCCACCCGAACCGTTCGGGCGCGGGCACCAGAGCTTTCAGTGGATGGTGAATTGCAGGCGGACGCGGCGTTGATTGCCGATATCGGCTCTAAAAAAGCACCAGGAAGTACGGTGGCAGGGAAGGCCAACGTGTTGATTTTCCCAAATTTGGAAGCGGGCAACATTGGCTACAAACTGACCGAACGACTGGCCGGCGCCACCGCGATTGGTCCGATTTTGCAAGGGCTGGCCAAACCAGCCAATGACCTGTCACGTGGCTGCAAAGCTGAAGACATCGTGGATGCCATTGCCATTACAGCGGTTCAGGCACAGGCGGCAAAAGGTTAGAAAATAAAGCAGGAACCAACCTTATTCGCCTTGATACCGATGTCGCTTTCGTGTTTCAAAATGAGAAAGCTGTCAATGATGCCCTACGGATGTTGATTGATCTCGCTCAAAAGCAAGTCCAGAGTTCAATTCCTGGTCGCTCAATGTTTTTGGAGTGCAGCGATATATTACTCAGTAAAACACAGCCAATCAGTGACAAGTCACTGGGAATGAAAAGCTGTGACAAATCACAGCACTCCAAATTTTTTCCGTCACCCCATGGCCCGCAGGCCGCCTTTTTCATCTTTTTCAACCGCTTTTGGACTTTGTGGCTGGTTGGGTTTCCCGACTCGAATGCCGGCCCCTGGGGCAACAGTTTCAACCCGTCCGGTAATCTTGGCCCCGGCATCCACTGTCAGGACTGGTGCGCAAATATCGCCGTCAATCTTCCCGGTGCCATGGATGTCAATTCGTTCACGGGCAAACACATTGCCCTGCACTTCGCCTGAAATCGAGGCTGACCCAACCTCAATATTGCCTTCGACAAACCCTTTCTCGGCCAATACCAGCCTGCCGGTTTCAGATTGGATGCGACCATAGAGTCGGCCTTCAATGCTGATCAGGTCCTTGAAGGTCACTTCGCCGCGAATTTCGGTATCTCCCAAAATCATCCCACCATGTTCGACTGGCTGCTGTTTGCCGAAGCGCATACACAGGTCTCCTTTTTTGAAAGGTTAAAGGGTTTTGTTCAGGGGTTGGGGTCAGGGGTTTCGGAAGGGATGAGGGAGGAAGGATGAGGGATGAAAAAATTCATCGTGTCACCTTCCACCTGATCATTCTCCCAGTGTTTCGGATGAGGAAGGACAAACTCACACATTGAATTGCCCACCCGCGCAGGCAGGTGGGACTGACGGCTCACAACGCGCTCAGGGGTGCTATTCGCTGACGTCGAGCGGGTGATTGCCCATCAATTGATGATAAATGCG
>DAOQNB010001057.1:0-2326 GCA_035335845.1 Acidobacteriota bacterium
AGTCAAGTAATTCAATCAAATGGAGTTAGCGAACTACTGACTACGGGCTACTGACTACAAACTGGTATAATTCTTTGTTTGGAAATGAAAAACGTGTCAAGAGTTCCGCCTTCAGGCGGCCCCAGTCTCCCTTCAGATCACTTTAGGGTACATACCTCGCCTGAAGGCGGAACGCTTGACTATGTGCTTGATGGTTGAAAAAGTTTTGGGTTGTAAGCTGGCATCCTTCCTCGTTTGAAAACACCCGAACAACGAATCGCTCGCACAGAAGCTCTGATTTCTGTAAACATTTGATCTCATTCGTCTTTTTCGTGATTAAACCTGTCTTTGAATTTTCGGCAGATACATATCACAACGAACCAAAAGCTCAATAATGAAAACAAAGGAGGCTTCCCGCAATGGTTGCTGCGACCCAGGAACTGGTGCATCCACACGAACGAACAGCCCGCAAACGGTATGGTGTGGCCATTCGGCTCGGATTTTCATTCTTAATGTTTGGCTTGATGGGGTATTTACGCGCCCAGAACATTCTGACGGCAGAACACGACCTGGGAGCCTATGCCCTTGTGTCACTTGGCTTTATCTTACTGGCTGCCTATAACTTTTCAATTGTGTTGGGATCAATCGGCGTCCCACACGTTACCGCCTATCTGCTGATTGGGATTTTGAGCGGCCCCTATGTGTTCAATTTGTTTTCCACTGATGTCGTCAAAGAACTTGGCCTGGTCAATAACCTGGCACTCGGGCTGATTGCCTTTATTGCCGGGGGTGAACTCCGGCTGCGGATTTTGAGGGAACGCTGGAAATCTATTTCCTTGATGATGGTTTGCGAAATGACCTGTGTCTTCCTGGTCTGTGGCCTGGGAATGCTGGCGATAGCTCAGTTTCTGCCGTTCTTTGGGAAAGTAAGCGGGCAATTTCCTTCACTTTCGCTGGCGCTGGCTTTCATCGGGTGCATTTTGGTGAGTTCACCGGCGGTCACCATCAGCATGATGAACGAATATCGGCCAACTGGGCCGGTGAGCCAGACCACGCTCGGGATTGTCGTGTTAAAAGACATTGTCGTGGTCCTGATCTTTGGCCTCACACTGGCATTGACCAAAATGCTTTCTTTGAGCGATGCCCAGGTAAGTATCACTGGTCTGGCGATCCATTTTGTCAAAGAACTGGGGCTTTCAGTCCTGTTTGGTCTGGTTGCCGGGTTGATCGTTTCGATTTACCTCAAGTATATCCGCACCAACCTGGTGTTTTTTACCGTTGGCCTGTCACTGTTTGCGTTTCACGTGGCCAAAATGCTGCACCTCGATCCGGTCTTGCTTTGCCTGGTCGCCGGTTTTTTTGTTGAGAACTTTACCCGGCAAGGCGAACGGTTTCTGGAAAACCTGGAGCATACCTTCAGCGTCGTGTTTGTGATCTTTTTTACGGTGGCCGGTGCGAAGTTGAATTTGACCGCCCTGGCAACGGTGTGGCCGATTGCCATTTTGTTTGTGATCTTGCGCATGGTCAGTCTTTATGCCGGAACTCAACTCGGTGCCAAACTTTCCAATGCCAGCCCGGAAGTAGCCCGACTGACCTGGTTAGGGTTAATCCCCCAGGCGGGAGTCGCGCTGGGGTTGGTGATTATCGTGGAGCAAGCGTTCCCTGGTTGGGGTGCCGACCTGGCTACAATTATCGTGGCCATGATTGGAATTCATGAAACGCTGGGACCGCTCGCCTTCCGGCTTGCGCTCTCGATGTCGGGCGAAATGAATCGCGAACAAATCACCCACGACCAGAAGATGCTCCAGGAGTGGGATGCCTCGACATCACCGGAAATGAACCCAAATGCCATCTGGTAACCCCCAATCGTAAGCGGGTTCAGGGGTTAGCGTTCAGGGTACAGGAGCCAGGATGTGGTTTCGCAAGTGGCGATCTTGAACCCTTGCCGATCACGAACCCAGATATTTAAGGAGGAAAAAACCATGACTGAACAAGATAAATTGATGCTTGATGACTCCAATCGAATCGCCCAACTCGAAGCGGTGAAAAATGAAGTTCGCGGCGAAGTCCGGGCCGAAGTCATGCGCCACGCCAATCAACTTGATCCCGTCGAACAGGAACAGGCGGCAGAAATTGGCGCTCAAATCAAACAAACGGCCATTATCGAAGTCGCCCGTACCGAACGCGAAATCCAACGGGCACGCACCGCCGCTCGCTTTACTCAAATTGTGAACTATGTATTTTTCACGGTGTACTGGCTGATTGGACTGGAAATTGTCCTCGAACTCTTTGGCGCCCGCGAAGGCAATGGCTTCCGGCAATTTATCCATGCCGTGACAGCGCCGGT
>DAOQNB010001058.1:0-2322 GCA_035335845.1 Acidobacteriota bacterium
GTCACCTGGTCACGTTGTCATCTGCCTGCCTGGTCTTTTCCAGAAAAGACGCATATTCATCAGCATTTTTATAGGTCATCACCCCCTGGCGCTGAGTCACTTCTTTCAAAAGCTCCAGGATTTCACGATCAGTTCGGATGGCTGACTGACGTTCCGCCTGCCGCCGTTGCCAAATTTTCTTCCGCATCTGCCAGACCTGTTGAAAAGCCTGAAGATCCTGAT
Source organism: Acidobacteriota bacterium (assembly GCA_035335845.1). Lineage (GTDB taxonomy): Bacteria > Acidobacteriota > Blastocatellia > Chloracidobacteriales > Chloracidobacteriaceae > JACQXX01. The sequence goes on from DAOQNB010001058.1 coordinate 223, forward strand.
ATTTGCCACCTGAAATCAGATCACGCACCAGGAGCAAGCCCGTCATTCCCAAATGCAACAACCACATCCACGGATCATGCAGGTGGATCCAATGCATGATCATTCGGTTGCGCATCGCAATGACATTGACGGTTCTGGCTTCGAAATGCTTTGGGATCGTAGCACTCGACTGGTGATAGACCAGACTTTCTGGTTCATAGAGCACCTGCCAGCCTCGTTTCCAGGCTCGGTAACACAGTTCAGCGTCTTCCCAATAGAATGGCGCCAGAAGTTCCTCAAACCCGCCCACACGCTTCAGTTTCGTCGCATCAAAGAGCACATATCCCCCGCTGGCCATCATTGTGAAGAGCGGTTGATTGGCCTGTCGATCATATTCCGGAAGCAGGTCATAACTACGGTACACTTTCCAAAATCCTCGAACCAGTTCACCAACCCGGCCTGCCCCGTCAATTTCGGTGGTTGGTTTCAGGTCCGGGCTGAGACGGTAGGCCCGACTCCCCACAGCAAAAACGTCTGGATTTTGAAAATGTGAAACCAGCCTGGTCAGGGCAGTTGGTGTGGCTTCAATGTCGTTATTAAGCAACCAGATGAGTGGATATTGGGCGGCAGCAAACCCGATATTGCACGTTGGACTGAACCCACGGTTGTGAATTTGTGGCAGGCATAAAACCCGACCTGGAAAGTGACGGGTTAACCAGTTGACCGTTTCATCCTGACTGCCATCATCCACAATGATAATCTCGGTTGGCGCCCCAGACTGGTGTTCATAGACTTCGGCTGCCTCGATGACCGATGGAAGAAACTGTTTTAACAGGTGCTGACCGTTAAACGAGGGGATGACAATGCTGACCCCGTTGGTTAAATCGGATTGTGACGCAAAATTATCTATCAAAGTGGTTTAGTTGCCTGTTGAGGAATATCATTTATGCTGTGTTTCAGCTTAATTTATCATATCCTCACACAAGGACTGCTATGAAAATCACATTTCGTCCGCTCCTGCAAAAACGTCGGCTCCTGCTGGCGGGTGGGGCTCTGTTTCTCGTCGGATTGTTGATCTGGCACCCTGTATCAGCTCATTTTCGAGCCGCAAGACTGGTGGTCAAAATGGCAAAAATTGCCATGCTCGATTCACCAATCCTCAATACCCATCCCCCGATTGTTGAAACCATCCTGACTTTCCCGGATCCCCAAACCGGTCATCCGATACGAGCCCGGCTGTATGCGCCTCAAAACGTTACGTCTGGACCAGGAATGGTCTTAATTCATGGCGTTCATCGGTTGGGGATGGATGAACCCAGGTTGATGGCTTTTGCCCGTGCCTTCTCGACAACCGGCTTGATGGTACTGACCCCTGAGATTACAGAACTGGCTGACTACCATATCAGCCCTCAATCCATTCAAACCATTGGCACAACCACTCAATTTTTGAGCCAGAAACTTGGTCAATCACAGGTTGGATTGATGGGATTGAGCTTTGCTGGCGGATTGGCACTGCTGGCAGCCGGGGACGCCAGATACAAGTCATCTATTCAATATGTCGTTTCAGTCGGAGGCCATCACGACCTGGCCAGAGTGGCTCAATTCTTTGCAACAAATCAAATTCCTTTACCTGATGGAAGGATCCAGAAACTGACCGCCCACCCTTACGGGCCTTTAATTATCGTGTATTCAAACCTGGCACATTTCTTTCCACCGAAAGACCTTCCCCAGGCCCATGAGATCCTCAAATTATGGCTTTGGGAACAGTTCGACCAGGCGAAACAGCAACTTCCAAGCTTGAGCCCAGAGTCCCAAAAGAAGATGGGGTTGTTGTTTGAAGGGAAAATTGATCAGTTCGCGCCAGAGCTGCTCAAGGAAATTGAAAGTCTGCGCTCTGATATGAAACTGGTATCGCCAAATGGTCATCTGCAGGCGGTGTCAGTTCCGGTCTTTTTACTCCACGGAGAGCTTGACCCTGTCATTCCAGTGGCTGAAGCCAAATGGCTGATCAAAGAAATTCCACCGAACCCTGGCAATCATGTCTTGATCAGCAAATGTATTGGACATGTTGAGCTTCAGGGAGAGCCTTCATTCTCAGAAGTCTGGCAACTGGTCCATTTT
>DAOQNB010001059.1:0-2321 GCA_035335845.1 Acidobacteriota bacterium
TCTTCATTCTTCATTCTTCATTCTTCATTCTTCATTCTTCATTCTTCATTCAAAATGTCTGGACCAGCCGTTAACATTGTCACTGGATTTTTAGGCAGCGGAAAAACCACGCTGCTCCAACACGTGCTCAAGCACGGTCTCAATGGCCGTCGGGTCGCCTTGATTATCAACGAAATGGCGGACCTGGGAATTGATGGTCAGATTGTCGAATGCGCCAATGTCGAGCGCATGATTGAACTTAACAACGGATGTATCTGCTGCACCATCAACCGCGAGTTTGCATCAGCGATTCAATCCATTATTGAAACCGCCAATCCACACCTGATCATTATTGAAACCACTGGCGCTGCCGAAGTCATGCCACTCATTGATGAGGTTTACACCTGCGGGTTACGGGTGGACGCCGTCATCACCGTGGTGGACGCACTCAACTTTTTTCAGGCGGCTGAGACCAGCGATGTCACCCTGGAACAGGTCGCCGGGGCCGATTTTCTGGTCCTCAACAAGCTCGATCTGGTTACGGCCCGGCCTTTGGGAAAAGTGCGACGAGCGCTCCGCAAACTCAATCCACGGGCGTTGATTTTGGAAACGGTTCGCGGGGCGCTGGAAAGCGATGTGCTGTTTGCGACCAGTGCGGCCTCGTTTCGCGAACATCTCCGCCAGTCACCCTCACCGGCTCAATCAGCGATTGTCGCCACCACTGACACCCCACCTGTTTTAGAGCGCTATCTGGCGGCAGCAACTGGGAATCAGCCTTCCAGTCGTGGCAATTCACGTAGCCTTCCAGTGGCCGTCAGCAATCATCTGCAGGAATCTGACCTTTCGGCCTTTAGCTATACCAGTTCCAAACCGTTGAAGCGACTGGCCTTTGAACAATTTCTCGAAGGGTTGCCACCAGCTATCTACCGGGCAAAAGGAATTGTTCATTTTGATGGCGAACGCTGGCCCTGCCTGTTTAATTTCACCTGTGGCCGCTATGATCTGGACCCGTTACTCTATCCAGTGACAGCAACGTTTCAAAATCAGGCAATTTTTATTGGCCATACCATCTCAACTGTCAGACACCAAATCTTACCCAGACTTCAGGCGTGTGAACAGAATTCTCCAAATCACGAATAAACTATCCACTTTTTGCAATCCATCGTTGACAAAGCAAGAGTTGGTTTTTTATTTTGGCAAACCTTAATCTATCCTTAAAGAAAAACGGTAACTCCTCATGGAACAAGAAGTTCTTGAACGGCTGCATCAAAAATTGCTCGACAAACGGAGAGAACTCCAAATTGCCCTGAACATTGAGTCCCAAAAAGACTCTCAAATGGATGAAGAAGGCAAAGACCCGCTCGATGCAGCAGCGACTTATACCAATCGCGAACTGGTTGCTCGCCAGATTGATCAGTATCGTCAACTCCTGCTGGATGTTGAAGAAGCGTTGGAACGAGTCGAAGATGGAACCTATGGCATCTGCCTCGGTTCCGGCGAGCCGATTCCGATTCGACGCCTGGACGCCATTCCCTGGGCACGCTACACCATTGACTATCAAGAAAAGCTTGAGCAAGGTCTGGTTATCGATTGATACATACCTGCCATGAACGTTCCTTCAACTTTTTCTGAACGACTGGATGCCATTCATTCACGCATCCATGCGGCCTGTGCCCGAGCTGGTCGCACATCCGACGACATCACCCTGGTGGCGGTTTCCAAAACGAAGCCGGTTGAAATGCTGCAGGAAGCATTTGAAGCCGGCGTTCGTCATTTTGGGGAAAATCGTGTGCAGGAAGCCGCCACCAAAATCCCACATTTGCCCAAAGCGGGTCTTACCTGGCATTTGATTGGCCACTTACAAAGCAACAAAGCCAAATCAGCGGTGGAACTCTTTGATGTCATCCATTCGGTTGACTCGATTGCTCTGGCGACCCGATTGAATCGGCTGGCTGGCGAACACAACCAACGGGTGCCAATTTTCCTCCAGGTTCATCTTGGCGACGAAGAAAGCAAAGCGGGTGTTGACCCGACTGACCTTCCAGCTCTGTTTCAAGCGTCCTGCCAGCTTCCACACCTGAATATCACCGGATTGATGGCGATTCCGCCCTATTTTCCTGACCCGGAGCAGGTTCGCCCCTCTTTTGTGACCTTGCGACAGTTACGCGATCAACTCGCGGTTCAATTCCCAGACCAGGCGCCACTTCCCTTTCTGTCAATGGGCATGAGTCATGACTTTGAAGTCGCCATTGAAGAAGGCGCCACCCACGTCCGGGTTGGGACAGCCCTCTTTGGCGGACGATCCTGAAAACCTATAGGGTTCGGGGTTCAGGGTTCAGGGT
>DAOQNB010001060.1:0-2313 GCA_035335845.1 Acidobacteriota bacterium
CTTCATTCTTCATTCTTCATTCTTCATTCTTCATTCTTCATTCTTCATTCTTATGCCTGCACGACTTTTGGATCAGACCTTCCTTCACCGTGGACGTGTTTTTGACGTCTCGCACGACTCGATTGAACTTGAATCTGGCCTGCGGGCTGAAATTGATATCGTTCATCACAACGGCGGCGCGGCGGTATTACCACTTTTTGAAAATGGCGATGTCCTGCTGGTGAAACAATATCGGCATCCGGCAACAGAAGTTCTCACTGAGATTCCTGCTGGGCGCCTTGAACCGGGCGAGGACCCGCTCCTGGCGGCTGAACGTGAACTTGAAGAAGAAACTGGCTGGAAGGCGGGGAAAATTGAGTTCCTGACAAAGTTTTATGCTTTACCGGGATACAGTACCGAAGTTCTCTATTGCTATCTGGCAACTGATTTAACGCCGGGCACGACGCAACTTGATGAAGATGAAGAGATTCATTTGCTTCGCGTTCCTTTTGCCGAAGCACTCCGCATGGTCGAAGCCGGCGAAATTAAAGATGCCAAAACAATGATGTCGGTGCTCTTCACCGCCCGAAGAATGACAAGGTGACAGGGTGTAAGGGCGCTGTTGCTTTAAACCGCACTCTTTTGAAAACCCGGAACCCGGAACCCAAAGCCCACTTCACTTCTGTGCTGAAGCAATACCGTTTGTTGCGGCCCACTCACCCAGGTCACGGCGGTTAATCGCAGCCGCCATCAAGTCTGGGAATAAATCTGGAGTGCAGGCAAACGCCGGGACACCCAGTGTGGCGAAATGTGCCGCATTGTTGTGGTCATAACAGGGTGCACCGCTGTCACTGAGTGCCAGCAACGCCACCACCTGCACGCCGGAATTCACCAGATGTGCAATTCGGCGGCGCATTTCTTCCTGATTTCCACCTTCGTACAAATCACTGATCAACACCAGAATCGTTTCCTGTGGACGCCGGATCAGATTCTGGCAATAGGCCAGTGCCCGGTTGATGTCAGTACCACCACCAAGCTGGGTTCCAAAAAGGACTTCAACCGGATCCTGGAGCTTTTCGGTCAGATCAACAATGGCGGTATCAAACACCACCAGACTGGTGGAAACCGCCGGGAGCGACGCCAACACCGCCGCAAAAATACTTGAATACACCACCGAGGTCGCCATTGAGCCGCTCTGGTCGACACAGAGCACAATGTCACGCAGTGATGATCGCTTGCGACCATACCCAATGCGGACTTCGGGAATAATGGTTCGATATTCCTTCTGGTAGTTCTTCAAATTGGCCTTGATCGTCCGATTCCAGTCAATTTCGTTATGGCGTGGACGACGATTGCGAATGGCTCGATTCAAACTGCCCAGAACCGCCTGCCGGGTCGGATTGGCCAGTTTGCGCTGCAAGTCTTCAACCACCTTGCGAACCACCATCCGGGCCGTGTCTTTGGTTTTTCCGGGCATCACGTGGCTGAGCGATACCAGCGTGGCCACCAGATGCACATCGGCTTCGACCGCTTCTAAAAGCTCTGGTTCCATCAACATCTGTCGAAGATTTAACCGCTCCAGCGCGTCTTTCTGCATCACGCGCACGACTGAGGTTGGAAAGTAGCTTCGAATGTCTCCCAACCAGCGGGCAACTTTCGGTGCGGAGCCGCCTAATCCGGCACTACGTGAGGCGGGTTGCCCGTCATCTCCACCCATATCACCTCCGGCGCCATAGAGCGCCTGAAGTGCCTGGTCAATCGTGACGTCAGTTCCCTTGAGACAGGCACCAGTGCCGTCAGCGGGTCCGCCGCCTAAAATCAATCGCCACCGGCGAAGGCGTTCTTCTTCAGAAAAGAATTGAGTTGGAGAATTTTGGTTAGACATATGAATCAGGGCTTGGGGCTCAGGGCTTGGGGCTGAAGACTTCGGAATATAACCTTTAAGATCAGAGTTTTAGGCCCGAAGGGTCGTTGTGTAATAGCCGTGGTGCGAAGCCCACGGTTTTGTCATCACATTCCCAATAATTGAGCCGCCAATGGCAAAATTTGTTCCGCCCGGGCAACATCAAAATTGGTTAAGGACATTCCTACTGTCTGGCCTGAGGATGTTTCATCCACGGCCAGTCCACGACGAACGCGCTCGCCCATCTGACGCCGTTCCGGTACCGTGAACGTAGAAAAAGTCCGGCACAGCAATGGCAGCAAGGCCAGAAACATATCACTGTGAAGCGTCGTGACCCAGCGGTCCAGAATATTCCACAACGCCGTGTCGTGGAGCAGCAACAGGCCGCTTCCCTTCAAAAATCCTTCAACCCAGGCAGCGGCGTGAGCCGG
>DAOQNB010001061.1:0-2308 GCA_035335845.1 Acidobacteriota bacterium
TCCTCGTTTTCGCTTTCGCTTCCACCTGCTCCCGGATTCCTGAAAAAAGCGACCCTCAGTCAAGGGTTCAGGGTTCAGGGTTCAGGGTTCAGGGTTCAGGGTTTTCGAATCTTCGTCGATTATAGTTTTCGCCGCGTAGCGGTGGTTGAATTGAGGCAGGTCGTTTACGGCCTGCTGTAAAACCAGGGCTCGGGGAAAAGACAAAAAGGACGAAAAGGACACAAAGGACCAAAGTTCGAAAACCCGGAACCCGGAACCCGGAACCCGGAACCCGGAACCCGGAACCCGGCTTCACAGCACCCCCACCTTGATTCGGGAAGCAGTTTGTTTCGCCCGATAGACACGCTGGGTAGCTTTCTGGAAATCGGACTCTTTTGCGTTGTAGATATCCACAAACTTTTGTGGGTTGCGATCCACCAGCGGGAACCACGAACTCTGCACCTGGATCATCAACCGGTGGCCTTTGCGGAACGTGTGGCACAAATCCTGGAGCGGCACCGGAACGCGCGTTACCTGACCGGGTTTCATGGCTTCGGGTTTTTCATAGCTATTGCGAAATTTGCCACGCATCACTTCACCACGGACCAGCATCTGGTAGCCGCCCATTTTGACCGCTCCATTGTCTGGCTCATCGTCTGGAAAAACATCAATGACTTTGACAATCCAGTCTGAATCCGTGCCCGTGGTTGAAACAAAGAGTTCAGCCTGCATCGGACCGGCCAGCGTGACATCTTCGGGGAGCACATCCGTCTGATAGACCAGTACATCTGGACGCCGGGCGGCAAACCGTTGATCTTCAACCATATATTCGCGGCTTCGGTCATTGGTGATTTCATTGGTGAACGGAACTGGTTTGGCCGGGTCGCTCACATATTCGTCAAATGTGTTTTTGTCGTTGCTGGTCGGAGGCTCAAACGAAAGCCTGCCATTTGGATGAAAATAGAGCGACTTTTCCTGGAGGTTTTTTGGCGGCCACGTCTCAAAGGCACGCCACTGATTTGCACCAGTGTTAAAAATCGCGGCTTCGGGCAGATTGATGGCGCCCTTCCCTTTTAGATGAAAGTTGAAAAACGGCAACTCCAGTTGTTCGCGATAATGGAGGGCAGATTTCTGGGCAAATGAAATACTGCCAATATTTTCGCCATCGGTACGTGCCCAGCCGCCGTGATACCAGGGCCCCATCACCAGCATATTGAACCGGCCCGGATTGTTTTTCTCCACGGCATCATAAATATGGAGCGGGCCATACAAATCTTCGGCATCAAACCAGCCACCAACCGTCATTACCGCTGGTTTGACATTTTTCAAATGCGGCAGGACGTTTCGGGCTTTCCAGTACTCGTCATAGGTGCCATGCTGGGATGCTTCGTTCCAGTAGGCAACCTTGTTTTTATAGTACTTTGCATTGATGTTGGTCAGTGGTCCAAGCTCCAGGAAGAACTTGTAGCCATCGGGTGTTCCATACTCGAAATTGGGTGACCGTTCAATGGTTGGTTTGGGGCGTGGTTGACCAAACGCATAATAAAACCGAAAGAAATCAATCAGATAAAAAGCGCCATTGTGGTGGAAATCATCCCCGATAAACCAGTCAGCAATCGGGGCTTGCGGTGAAACAGCCACCAGTGCCGGGTGAGATTCAACCAGCCCGAGTGCCGCGTAAAATCCAGGGTAGGAAATGCCCCACATCCCAACTTTGCCGTTATTGTTTGGAATGTTTTTCACCAGCCAGTCAATCGTGTCATAGGTATCGGAGCTTTCATCAATATCCTGTGGCCCTTTTTTATTCGGGTTGACGGGTCGCACGTCCATAAAGTCGCCTTCTGACATCCATTTTCCACGCACATCCTGGTACACAAAGATATAACCTTCTTTTGCCATCGCCACGGATGGTCCGATGTTCTCTTTGTAGTCTGCACCGTAAGGCGACACGGTATAGGGCGTTCGGTTCATCAAAATTGGATATTTTTGGGATGTGTCTTTGGGGACATACACCGAGGTGAACAGCTTCACCCCATCACGCATTGGAATCTGATATTCATACTTTGTATAGTGGGCTTTGACGTCAAAGGTCTCTTGCGCCAGCACCGAGAGACTGGCACTCCACAGGACCAGGAGCCACACACCCAACAAACGCGGGGCAACAGATCGGAAACAATTCATCGCAACAGAGTCCTCCTCACACTTCAGGAAAAGTTAATTTTGGAAATCAATGTAGGGGTAATACCAATTAGGGTTCAGGGTTCAGGGTTCAGAGTTCAGGGAAATACAATTTTTTCAATACTTTAGCCTTCCCGTAATACGAGGATTT
>DAOQNB010001062.1:0-2301 GCA_035335845.1 Acidobacteriota bacterium
GACCTGTTTGGGATAGAGCGCACTGTACATTAAGGACAGCACGCCGCCCATCGAATACCCCAAAACGCTAACGTGTTTTGACCCGGAACACTTTTGAACCGCCGCCACACAGTTTGGAATATAGCGGCACACAAAATCTTCGAGGGTCAGAATCCGGTCTTCTTCAAGTGGAGTACCCCAATCAATTGAATAGACATCGAATCCCAGATTGGTGAGGTATTCGATCAGGCTCCGACCTGGTGTCAGATCCAGCAGGTAATACCGGTTCACCAGCGAATTGACAATCAGGAGCGGGATTCCAAATTCTTTGGGCTTGCGAGGTTGAAAACGCAGTACTCGCAACCGATCTTCCTGGTATACAACCTGAGAGGGGGTGGCCGCGATAGGGATCATTGCCCGGGTGGCCTGATTCCAGGTGTGCAGGCTTGATTCCAGAAGCGAACTGGTGCCAAACAACTGCTCAGACCAGTGGCGGCTCAGAGCGTAGGTTTGCAGCATCTGGTTCTGGTTTTCACGCACAATGTTGATCAGCAGTGGATTTTTCATCCACTGCTGATACACCGCGTCCGCGTGCCATTGCCAGGTTTCGAATGATTCGCGCGCGTAGTTTAAAAAACCGTTAGTCACTGGCTTTTTTCGTCCGTCGAGCTGGAGTGGTTGCCTTTGGTTTGGCAACTGGCTTTGGTGCAGGGGCAGGTTGCGGCGTGAGTTCGTCGAGTTTGTCGTTGAGATCGGCAAGTTGTTCGGAAAGGGCATCCAGCCGGCGAATCACCGCCTGAATATCATCGCGGGTGACCATGTTCATTGATTTCATGGACTGGGAGACCAGTTCCTGAACCCGTCCGGTCAGTGCGTGCGATTGCTCGGTTGCCGTGGAAATCGCGGCGAGAAACGCTGGATTGCGGGTCATTTGTCCCCAAAAATCCTCGGTCTGTTTCCAGATTTGTTCACTGACTTCCTTTACCAGGTAGGCCGGGTCGGGCATGGTCAGTTTTTTGCTGGGCGCTTTGGCTGCCGGTGTTGATTCTTTGGGTGATGTTTTGCGTGGCATATGAGATTCCCTTTCCTCCTCTGAAAAAGCCGAAGCCAACCGACCGAATGAAGAATTCCAGGAATGAAGAATTGAGAATTGAGAATTGAGAAATAGAGCAGCTAAAATCAGTTTCTTCATTCTTCATTCTTCATTCTTCATTCTTCATTCTTCATTCTTCATTCTTCATTCCTGGAATTCTTCATCTCGCCTGTTGCCTTGGCTGTGAGTTGGGTGCTCAGTCCAGAGACGGTGATGCGGTGAGCACCTTTTCCGCAAGCTCCGTTGACTTTTTCATCCATTCCATCTGAGCGGAATACATGCTGGTCAGGTAATCCTTGGCAAAACGATTGGCGGCTTCCTGGTTGGCCAGGCTGGCATCAATCAGGCTCCGCACCATTTTGGCAGAGGCATCCTGAGACGCGACCGTAGCCCGAAATGTCGCCAGCGCGGCTTCACGGGGAAGTTCAGAAAACGCATTCAAAGTTGAAAGAACCGATGTTGATTTTGATTGAGTTGCAGTAGCCATGGTGTCAAATCCTCCGAAATGTAAGTTGTGATGGCCCGGAGAATAGACATCGGGAATTTATCTGTCAATAATTTTTTTCGCAATTGCGAGATAAAAATTTTAAATTGTTTATTTTCAACTAGTTAACCTTTCAAAATTATGTGAAAAACAGAGAGTGTGGCTGTGGTTTGCTTGAAAAATGCCAGAAAATAGCTCGCAAGTGCGAAAAGTTTGTAAAGCACTGACAAAGTTAGAGATCACTTGAGATACCATTGACGTCATTGCTGCACCTGTACTAGATTGCGAGCATTATGCCTCGCAAACAATCTGAATCAGACCGGGTCCTCATCAAACGTTATGGCAACCGTCGGCTCTATAACACCGAAACGGGAAGCTATGTCAATTTTCAGGATTTGATTGCATTGATCCAAAGCGGACGAGACATTCAGGTGCTGGATTCTAAAACAAAAGAAGACATCACCAAAGTGATTCTCACACAAATCATCCTTGAAGAAGAAAAAAACAACAAAAACATTCTCCCCCTGCCGTTTTTGTTCCAGCTCATCCGCTATCAGGAAAAATCAGTCCAGGATTTCTTTCAAAACTACCTTTCAGCCACGTTTGAAGCGTATTTAAAAACCAAACAGGAATTTGACCGCCGGTTCCGCGACTGGATCGAAATGAGCCCTGGTTCACCCCAGATGTGGGAATCATTTTTCCAGCCTCCAGGGGGGAAACGCAAAGATTCCGAAGAGTGAAAACC
>DAOQNB010001063.1:0-2300 GCA_035335845.1 Acidobacteriota bacterium
TGGTTCTTGGTTCTTGGTTCTTGGTTCTTGGTTCTTCTTCGAAAATATTGATTTCTAAGGACCAAGCACCAAGCACCAAGCACCAAGCACTAAGCACCAAGCACCAAGCACATTCTTCATTCTGCCTTATCATCCTTTTTCTTCGGTGCAATCCATTCGCGTTTGACAAATGTGAGTTCCGGGTGCTCTCTCTCAAGCTGGCAGAAGAGCCCGTCGGTCATGCGCAACCCACGAGTGGCCCAAAAGGCGCCACGCTTTTCATATTCAAGCTGGAGTGGAAGCGACAAGCCTCGCACTTCGACTTCTTTACTCCATACAATGGCATCAATGGGTGGGGTAGGAACAAGGTTTTCAGACATATAGAAAGATTGTATTCACCAAACGGAAGCTACCTGGAATCACTCAACAAGGGGGTGAGAGTGAACGTCGTTTGATGCTCTTTTTCAGATTGGATTTGAAATGGTTAGCTGAGTTGAATCAACTGATCGATCATTTTTATCACAGCTTCTGGTTTTTGGATATTCCAGACGCCGACGACACCCTTGCGGTCAATTTCAAGGGTATCCTCAACCAGTTGAATGGCATCGGCCTCAACCGAGGCGCCAACGTTGAGAAGGTTAACCACATAGGGTCGCTGGTAACTTCGGGTGACGGAATGCACCAGTGAACGAAGATAGGTCATGGCCGAACGCTGATGCATGCTGACAAAAAAGACAAAGCCCCAAATATTGCCACCTAACAGCCGTGTCACATCCATCAACCGGCTTTCATCTTCAACGTCATGAATGCTCATCAACAAATCAGATCGCATCAAAACCCGGGCGACCTCATACTCAGGCAAAGCCGGTATCGCCACGGAGGCTCCCCGCTTGATGAAGTTTGATTGAACCGAGGAAATAAAGCGCAGGGTATCAGCAAATGCCCCTCGATAAGCTGGCGGCAAACCAAGCGAAAGTAATTTCGCCCACTGGGCATCAGGTCCATAGGTTGAGTGCAAGGCATCTGCCAGATCCAGCGTTTCCACCGCCGTAAAGTACGGCTGGTCAGGTCGCTCGCGAGGTGCGGGCTTGGCCAGACTTGGCAGAGGAACCTCAGAAATCTCTCCGGTCTCTTCATCAATCACCGTCTGCGTCTTGGGCGCCTCAGCCACGGTTTCAAGTAACCCGGTTTTGACCATGTACGAGGCTAAAAATTTGACTTTTTGCCCGAGCTTTGGATTGGCTGCAATAATTTCCCGGAGCGAATTGCGTCCATCAAATAAATCGAATAAGGCCACCGTCTCTGGTGACGCTTCGCCAAGGGCAATTTTGATTCCAAGTTTGGAGGATTTGTCAAAAATGCTGTCCAGTGACGGAATGACTTCTTCAAACAGCAACAGGTCAACAATATCAGCCGCAATCTCAGGTGTTTCAGCCGGAACCGCCAGTGCCGACCAGTCACGCGAGCTTCGCATGTGATACATCTGGATTTCCTGCTGTACCACACTCACCAGGGCTTCAGGGGAAACGGGCTTGGTAATGGAAGACAATCCCAAAAGATGGAGCGAGCGTGCCAGAGAGGCATCTGGCATTCGGGTCAGGGCAATGATTGGCAAGTCCCGACCATGATCGTGGTCACGGAGTTGTTCAGCCGCGGTTAACTCGCTGTCTCCAGGTTCGGTATCCAGAATAATCAGGGTTGGGGAAATTTGGGCCAGGGTTTCAACCGCCTGAGCTGAACTTGGCGCCACACTGACCTGGTATCCAATTTGTTCGAGTGTGTTTTCAGCCATTCCTGTCAGGCTGACATCCGCCGATAAGATCAACACGTGTCCCCGGGCCCCGGCCCCACGATCACTGGATTCAAAGAGTCCGTATCCGCGTTCAATGCGACCTTTGATCAAGCGATACACACCGGTTTCCCAGGTGGTGACAATATCGAGCCCCCGCTCACTCGGGAGCTGATTCACTTCCATGCTCTCAATTTTGCCATTGCTGAAATGAAAATCGACCCGTGTCGGGCCGCGCTCGCAAATCAACGTGGCGACGGCTTCTCCCTGCGACAAGAGGCGAATTAACCCTGCGATTGTACCTGGACGGATGGCACCCAGTAAGGCCATAGCAGTTTAACCTTTGAAGGATTTAAGCAAATCAGCGAAGTAGCGAAGTAGTCTGGTGTTGCGTCTCAGATTAAGTTCTGTAAATCCCTAAACTCGTTGTCTTTCACTCCATCACTCTTTCGCGCTATAGAATTTCAGATACAGAAGCCACGGAATACACGGAACACACAGAAAATAAATCCAAATTCTTCAATCATTTCTG
>DAOQNB010001064.1:0-2293 GCA_035335845.1 Acidobacteriota bacterium
GTTTCGGATCAATAAACGCCAGAACCCCAATTGAATTCAACACATTAAACAGAAAATGAGGGTTGAGCTGGTACCGCAGCATCTGGAGTTGCGCCTGCTGGGCATGAGTTCGGGCTTCGAGTTCACGTTCACGAACCAGTCGGTTTTCATCGTGCAAAATCGCGTTAGCTGCAGCCAGTTGCTGATTGGCGTCAGCCAGTTCGAGTGTCCGTTGTTCAACTTTGGCTTCCAGATCTCGATTAAGGGCATCAAGTTCCGCATTGATCCGACTAAAGCGAGTCGAAAGTGAGATCAACATGCTGACCACCAGCACCAGAAACCCAACGGGGCCAGGTGGATAGGCGGGTAAGTACCCTTCAACCGAAGCCAGCATAAAGATTTGGGAAACAATGACTCCGACAATACCGACACTGATAATTCGGGCATCGGTGTTTCCAAGCCAGGCTTTCCGGAACACTACGGTTGAAAACCAGATTCCCCAAATCAGCGGGAAGCTCAATGACACCCTGGTAAATTGGGTCATGACAACCGGAGGATAAACCACCACCAGCACCACACACAGCACCAGCAATGCCTGGATACTCCGAACCCATTTCGTGTTCCCCGTTCCAAACAGATCGTCAGCAAATTCAAAACCGAAAATAATGGCGAAGAATGACCCGACTCGGGTTCCGGCCATCAAGTTCTCAACGGCAAAGTGTCTGGCCGGCCAGAGCGAAATGCTGATCGCAACCAGGGAAATTGAAAAGGTAATAAGTGCAAACCAGAGATATTCTTTGAGTTGCCGACGTTGGGCAAACAAAAGCAGATGATACAGACCGACCAGGGCAATGAGACTTGCCACAAAGAGCCGTGGAACATCCTGAAGCAGATCCTGTTGAATCCCGGTTTGTGCTTCCAACGACAGATAGGCGAAATTTCCAATCCGACAGGTTGAGGCTGGAAAAGTTCGCCACCGGTAAAAGGCTTTGGCAAAGGGTTGATCCCATCGAGTCCGCAGGGCAATCACGACCCTTCCAGAAGCGTCAACCAGTTTTGACGAGAGCGGAAAAATGGTGGTAACAGGCACAAAGGTCTGACCCAAAGGAGAAAACTTGCCAATTTGGCCAATTCTTTTCCCATTTACAAACACTTCATACCCACTAAAAGTCACGGGACTCACTGCCAGCCCACAAGCCGACTCAAAAGAAGTCAGATTGAGGTGAACCGTAAGGCGATACCAGCCAGTGTGGCGATAGTCGTGGCCTTCTTCAATCCAGGCTTTTGAAATATTGACAGTTTCCCACCCGGAATCGTCAAAGTCAGGTTTTGCCCAGTCGGGGTTATCGCCTGGACTCATTTTCCAGGTTGAAGGAAGGGTCAAGACCGGAGTTGGGGATTGGGCAGAAGTTACCTGCGCACAAAACAGCAGCGATGCCCCAAAAAACAGTATCCCCATCAGACACCATCGAATGAGGGAACCATTGTAATTTAAGGAGTTAACGTAGTTTCCCATCAGAGCGCAGTGTCAAGAAAAAAGAAAAAAGCTTATCGAATTTGTTCCCGCAGAACGGAAAGAAACCGTCGGCCCATTGGGAACGGTTTTTCAGCTCCACGCAAAAAGACGCAGTATGAAGAATTGGGAGATCGCTCCACCCGGTCTACATAATCAAGATTGACAATGATTGAGCGATGAACCCGCAAAAAATGGCGGCTTGGGAGGCGTTCTTCCCATTCGGTCATGGATTTGCGGACAAAGGCCCGCCGTCCATCAGCCGTGATCACGTGTGAATAATCGCGCTCGGCCTGGATGACCTGGATGTGGTTGATTTTGACAAATTGCTGTCGCTGACCTGAGGTGAGAAAGACAGCGTCATCATAGGTAAACTTGCTGGAATCTGGTGAGTCACCAGCACCTGGTTCGGAACCTGAATCCGGCGGCAGGGAATCAAGCCGCGCCAGGGTTTGCGCCAGGCGTTCGGGTGTCACTGGTTTGAGCAGGTAATCAAGGGCATTGACTTCAAAGGCGCGAATGGCAAATGAATCGTAGGCAGTCACAAAAACAATTTTGAACGTTCCTTCAACCCGATTCAGGAGGTCAAACCCAATTCCATCTGGCATTTGAATATCGAGAAACACAACCTCGGGCGTTGTTTTCTGAATAACTTCAACGGCTTCGGGCACAGAGGCGGCTTCGCCCACAATCTGAACCTGTGGGTGATCAGCCAGAAGCATCCGGAGCGCCATTCGCGCCAGACGTTCATCATCCACAATGACGGCTGTGATTGGTCGGGGCATAAAAATCCAAGGGTTC
>DAOQNB010001065.1:0-2292 GCA_035335845.1 Acidobacteriota bacterium
CACGACGATGGCTTTGACTGGCAGTGGGTTGGGACAGGTGAACCGACCAGAAGGAGTCACTGTTGTGAGCTTCACCAGTGGACCCTTTGCCGGAGGAGGCCCGATGCTCATTGTGGGTGACACGTCAAACAATCGCATCCAGGGTCGGTTCATCCCAACTGGTTCCTGGTCGTTGATTGGTTCACCAAACAACATCGGCTCTGGGGCTGGACAGTTCCGGGCACCGTCCAAGATCCAATAATGTGGAGTGCGGCGGCCTGACACCGCTTTGAGTGAAAATGACACGATGACAAGGTGACACGGTTTGGTCACGTTGTCATCGTGTCATCGTTTTATTTGTCCGTTTGTCATTATATAGAGCTACTCCGGTTTCTTATAATGGGGGAAAGTAATAGTTGCACCTGGTTATTATTTTGTCAGAGTTTATTACCCCGGAAAATCATTTTTATATAACTGCTGGTTGTGCGCTCCTGAAAAATAAATCACGGCATTGTTGATGTCGTGTTACCTTGTGAATCAAGGTCTGGAGTTTTTTGAATTCATCCTGGATTTTTTGCAGTGACTTGTATATGGTACCCAGGCTTTTCGTCACCAATTTCAATCACTCAACAGCCTTGGAAATAAGCATTTAGCCAGAATTCAACCTGCTTTCCTTCCTGCTACCTGATTGGGCACCCAAGATCGCGTAATCTGCCCAATTCTGGAAAAATGCTATTCCCAATCATTTCTTCTCGTTTTGTCTGTTTTACCTCCGATAAGAATTCACCAGCTTTACAGTCTTCTTCAGAATTTTTGTGACGTTTCTGTGCAAGGGAAATGAATCGCTTCCGCGATGGAATTTACCTGTAACCGTTTGAATACCAGTTTATTAGCCAATATAGCTCAGTAACTTTTCAAAAACCGAAAGCAAGTTTTTAATTGCTTTGATGAATAAACTGCCCGAGGCCGCGCCTGGTGATTCACCAGGTGAAGGGTAAAAATATATGACAAAGAACACGCGCATGCTCCTGGCATTTCTGTGCGGATGTGCGGTTTTGACCGCTACCGCCATGACAACGATTGGACAATTTTCATTTCACGCTTCGATCAAACCAGACGCAACTCCCCAGCCGCGGGTTCTTTCGCCGGCTTTCCCCAAATCTCAACCTGCATCGGGACAAACTCTGACTCCAGATGAAGCCGTGATCGCTGCGGTAAACCATCTGGAGGCCACTGACACTGGCTGGATGCTCAAGAACCCGCAGCACTGGGCTGAATTTACTGCTGAGGGGATTACTTTCCGGCCACGCCACGGCGGTCCAGAATGGAAATGGAAGCTGAGTGCCGTCGGGACCACCCAGGTGAAAACACCACTGGTTCGCCTTCAGGAAGTAATGCCGGTCAATGAATCGGCAGAGGATGTGGCCTTTCACCGGCTGGGAATGACTGAACGATATCTGGCCAAAGCCCGAACCCTTGAGCAACAGTTTGTGCTGCTCCAACCACTTGACCTTGGCCGTGAAGACCTGGTGATTGCCGGGCAGATTGACTGTGCCGGGGACTTCAGCCGGGAAGAGAAACAGTGGGTGTGGAAAACTGGGAACGGGGCCGTCACGCTCGGTGATGTCCTGGTCTATGATGCTGACGGAAAAGAGCTTGAAGCCCACATGGAAGTCAGTTCCAATGGGACAAAAATTGTGGTGGCAAACAGTGGTCTGGCTGCTGCCACATACCCGGTGACGATTGATCCAGAAATTGGAACCAATGATTTTCGAATCAGCGATATGGGACCGGATGGAGATGCCAATTTTGATGCCTTGAATGCCTCCGTGGCCTATAACAGCACCAACAATGAATATCTGGTGGTATGGGACGGAGAGGACAATACGTCTCCATTGGTTGACGGTGAAAGTGAAATTTTCGGACAACGGGTAAATGCAGCGACCGGAGCCGAGATTGGCGTGAATGATTTTCGAATCAGCGATATGGGGCCAAACGGAGATGCGGCTTATGATGCGTTTAACCCGTCAGTTGCCTATAACAGCACCAACAACGAATATCTGGTGGTTTGGTCCGGCGATGACAATACCGCTCCTTTTGTCGATAATGAATTCGAGATTTATGGACAACGACTCAATGCATCAACCGGCATTGAGGTTGGTACCAATGATTTTCGGTTGAGCGACATGGGGCCAGACGGAAATCTTAATTTTGGAACGGCCAATCCGAGCGTCGCTTACAACAGTACCAACAATGAGTATCTGGTGGTCTGGTCTGCAGATGACAATACCGCTCCTTTTGTCGATAATGAAA
>DAOQNB010001066.1:0-2282 GCA_035335845.1 Acidobacteriota bacterium
AAATCCGGGCTGGTGATCCTGGGAATTCTGGCTCTGGGGGGGATTGCCCAATCCGGATGGGCACAAAATTCAAACCCGGCGGCGATTCCACTGGCCATCATGCCGAAAAAAGAGCCTCCCACCGCGGTTGAGGCAACGGGAACTCAGTTTCCGATTCAGGAATTTCTGAACTCCCGCCTTGGAAAAGCCACTGAGGTCATGACCGTCAACGGCGACCACATTCAGGAATTTTCACCTGACATCGCCCCATTGTTGACCGAATCAAGCGTTCAGCAAGGGTATCAGGGGAAGGTTGGCAACTACACAGTTCAGGTATTTCAGTTTCCGCATCCAGATTATGCGTTTGGGGTGTTTTCCACGCTCCGCCCGGCCAAAGACAAAGCCCTGGTGAATAAAGAATCGGTGTGGGTGGTTGGGCAGATGGCGGGTGCCTGGGTCCAATCGGAATTTGTGATGGTTCGGACTTTGACCGGGGACGCATCCGCCACTCAACTCGAACAACTGGCGACCGAAGTCATCACCAAACTTCAATCCTGGCATGCCAGACAACCAGGATATGATCCCAAAGCACCCAAAACGCCGTTTGTGGTACGACACCTGCCAGCCGCCCACCTTGATCCCGAAACCCTGCGCTTTGCCGTTGGTCAGATTGGGATATCCACCAATGCGCCAGAGCCCGGTTTTCAGGAATTCCCAGTCAAGGATGGCATGGGCTTTACCTGGGCCAGTTACGGGCCAGAAAGTCCTTTTCAACGGTTGGTGATTGCTGACTATCCAACACCGCAGGATGCCACGTCGGCACTCTACAAAATTGCCATCCATGCCAACCGGCTGCCCACTGAAGAACGAACCCGGCGCATCGTCCAACGTCGGGGTAATTTTATTGTTGAAGCCTATGGTGTGGCTGATTGGATGAAAACGCAGGCCGTCATTTCGACCATCGAATATGATTATGAGGTCCAGTGGTTGACTGGTGGGCTTGATCAGCCGCCACCACCACCTGAACCGCCCGGTCTCGATCCCGTGGTTGAAGCGCATAAGACAGCCACGATGTTGATCAGTATTTTTCGTCTGATTGGATTGGGGGCGTCAGTTTCGGTTGTGGTTGGACTGGCCGTTGGTTTAGGGTTTTTCTACTGGCGTCGAAAATCAACCATGTCAGATTCCATCTTTAGTGATGCCGGCGGTATGTTGCGATTAAATTTGAACGATTCGTTTTCGATCCCAGCGTCAGTGGAATCTGGGCTAAAACAATTGGAACCTGGAGAGTAGTGTTGTGGCTGTATCTGAACCCACACCATCAACGGTGTATGATCTGTTAATCATCGGCGCTGGACCTGCTGGACTGGCCGCCGGATATCGAGCTGAGCAAGCCGGGCTGTCCTATCTCATACTGGAAAAAGGCATTATTGCCCAAACCGTGTATAACTATCCCATTGGAAAACCATTGTTTTCAACACCAAACGAAGTTGAACTGGCGCCAGGTACGCTCAAACCAAAAAATGAAAAGCCGACCCGTGAAGAAGTTCTGGCCTATTACAACCAGTTTGCCCTGCGTGAACACCGGATGCGGATTCACCTGCACGAGTCAGTTCATCAGATTTTACGTGAAGCTGACGGGCGCTTTTTGATTGTGACACCAAAAGCAATGTACCGTGCCCATCGGGTTTTGGTGGCGACTGGCGGATTTGGACTGCCACGCAAATTAGGCGTTCCTGGCGAGACCGAAAGCCGTGTTTCCTATCGGTTTGTTGAAGCATTTGCCTACGGTGGTCAGGACGTATTGGTGGTTGGCGGGGGAAATTCAGCCGCTGAGGCGGTTCTCTTTTTGCACGAAGGCGGTGCCAACGTATCGTGGTCGCTTCGAAGGCCGACGATTGGTCCGCGCTCAGGCGACAAGGACAAAATCGGAGTCAAGCCGTGGGTCCGTGCTCCGATTGAACAACTCGAAGCCAAAGGTGAGATCAACATTATTTATTCATCCACCATTGCAGAAGTCCTTCCAGATGAAGCGCTCCTGAAAATCGAAGGCCAGACCGAACTGCTCCGGGTGCTCTGTTCTCACATTTTTGCATTGCTTGGGGCGGATCCGGATGTCACCTTGCTTCGCACCACGGGCGCTGAAATTGCCAGTGACGGGCGTCCGGTGTATAACCCCGAAACCTATGAAACCACAATCCCTGGTTTGTTTGTCGCCGGCCACCTGACACGTGAAATGCACATGAAAAACGCCGTGGCCGTGCCGCCGCGAGTCGTTGAAAAAATGCTCGCTCATTCTGAAT
>DAOQNB010001067.1:0-2270 GCA_035335845.1 Acidobacteriota bacterium
CCTGGGGCCGATTCGGATTCTCTGGCTGGTGCCGAGACTGGGCGAACGCTACGCTGAGCTGATCGAAATGCCCTTGATGCTGGCGGCGATAATTCTCGTTGCGCGATGGATGATCCGTCGGTTTCAGATTCCGACAGACACGGGTGTTCGATTGGGCATGGGTTTTCTGGCGGTAGTTTTGTTGATTTCAGTCGAATTCACGATGGTGCTCAAGCTCCGAGCGCTGACGCTGGAGCAATACTTCCAAAGCCGTGACCCGATTTCAGGCACGGTGTACTATCTGATGCTGGTGGTGTTTGCGCTTATGCCGTGGATCCTCCGCCGGTGGGAACACAGGTCTGCAGCTCAAGGTTGAGCAAAGAAAGAGGGAAATCATATGCAACGGCCCGTCTTGGTGCCACTTCTGGTTTTTTTCGCCTGTGGGTACTTTGGCTGGATGCTGGCTTGTACCCCATCAAGAGACCAGTCCTCTGAAAAAAATCTACGAACTACCGATCTGGCAGTGACCGCTTTCGATTCCAGATTTCACAGCTCGTTTTCTCAGCTCAAGCGGCGGGTTCAGCCTCTCTCTCAACTCAACTGTCTGTATGAGTTTGATTCCATGGTTACCGGAAAAGTATCAATGTGGATTCGAGGAAACAGTTGCGGAGAGAGATTCATTGTTGAAGGGGTACTGTCTGGTAATAAGTTCCTGCAAGGAAAAGGGATTTATTACCATGGGCTGGATCAATTTCATGGCATCATTACAACGATTCACGAGATCAAGGAAATCGTATATTCCCCAGTATCTGACCTGAGGAAAGTCCCGAGATTCATTTACTATTTAAGAAAATCGAGTGACCAGGAATGTAATCGCCACTCTTCCTGTTACCAAATTATAGGAAAACAAAGTCTTGATCGTTTTTCGCTGAAAGATACTTTTGGGTGGAAATACAGTCTGGAATGGCAACTGTAAAAGCGGCGTCAAGCCGCCGCACTCCGAAACCAATCCGGAAGTGGTTCACGATCTGCCAACCAGTTCGATGGAATGCCTTCCCGTCCGGTAAAGGACGCCACGATTCCTCCTACAATCGCACAAGTGGTATCACGGTCACCCAGCGCACTGACCGTTTTCCACATTGCGGTTTCAAAATCATCCAGCCACTGTGCCGCGCACCAAACCGCGAACGGAACGGTATCCTGAGCCGAAACCCCGGTGCCGTTGCCCAACATTGCGGCAACGTGCGCGATATCAGTTGAGCCGGGCATGGTTTGTGCTCGGGCGAGTTTGCTTTTGACTTCGCTCGAAGGTGTGCAAGAAAGAATCTCGGCGAAAAATTCGCCTACCATTGGTTTCACAGCCTGCTTCCGGGCACAAACCGCCACGCCAGCCGCGACGGCGACGGCAATGGCTCCGGCAATGGCTTCCAGATGGGCGTGGGTGACTTCGGCGGAAAGCCGTGCCTGCTCAATAAGTTCAGGAAAATCATCCGCAAAGAAAGCCCCAAGCGGTGCCACGCGCATGGCGGCACCGTTTCCGAAGGATCCCTGCCCGGCAAACAGGCTACCGGCAACATCACGCCAGTCTTCTCCATCACGGATGCGCCCCAGCGCCCGGTGCATGGATGGACCGTACGCCCGTTCATAGTCATACCGCTCGGCAAAACTCCGGGCCAGAACGTCCTGGTTGATCGTTCCAAATTGCCTGAGATTCGACACCATTGAAAGCGTCATCAACGTGTCGTCGGTAAAAAACCATGGCGGTGACGGCAGCGCCCGTTCGGTAATCAATTGTTCCAGCAACTGGGAGTTGATAAAAAAACCTTGCCCGAACGCATCACCGACGGATAAGCCGTCAAGTGAAGTCAAAGCATTTTCAAAGCGAATTTGAAGCGTTTGCATTTCAACACCTGAAATAGTACCAGTCAGTAGTCCGTGGTCAGTGGTCAGTGGCCAAATAAACCATTTTGGAATACATGTGACGAGACTAAATGATTGAAAAAATTGTATTTCCTTGAACCCTGAACCCCGACCCCTGATTGATATTATTCTTTTTGCAAATTGCGAACCCGGTCGGTGTACAGCAACTGGTGTTGCTGTTGGGCAACCGTCCAACTGACGGGAAATTGAGTATTTCCAAGCACAACCTGTTCAATCGCGGCTCGTACCTGATGGGCGCAGGTGTTGGCGCCGACCTGCCCGACACCCGTCCCAAGACCCGGAAAAGCAACTGTTTTGACGTGATCGCTAACCCGTTGACCGGCAAACCGTCCGGTTGAAAAAATTCCATG
>DAOQNB010001068.1:0-2268 GCA_035335845.1 Acidobacteriota bacterium
CATCTGGCCGCTGTTTTAAATAAAGGCATTGAATCGCACTACCGTGACCGATTTAAAACCGCCCGGGAAATGCAGGAAGCGATCCTGTCGGTTTCTTCAACTGTGGCTTTTGCCAGGCCCTCCAATGGCAATGTGCTGCGGCAAACCGGAAAGTTTCCGTTTCAACTTCCCAAAGTTGCGCTCTCCCCAACCCCACCGCAATCGGCATCACTGGCCCAATTTTCAACCGTGATGCCACAACGTCAGTCTCCGCAACCGGTTCAGCCGGTCAGCCCACCAGTGCCCCCAGCCGCATCTCCTGTAGCATTGGCTCGGGAAGATACCCCGCAGAATCAAAACTCTCAGCCTGGAGCGCTCAGCAGCACCAACTCCGATGCGATGGATCTGGCATTTTGGGATTCGATCAAAGGCAGCACCAATCCCAAAAGCTATGAAGCCTATCTGGCGAAATTCCCCAGCGGGCAATTTGTTGAACTGGCCAAAATCCGACTGGAAGAAATGACCTCGGTGGCTCAGCAGCCAGTTGTTCAGACCTTCGCGTTTGACACCGTCACGCTCGATGCCGCTGGAAATATTATTGACTTCAAAAACAAGAAAATTCAGGGCCTCATTGAAGACCTTGGTCAGGGCATCACGCTTGACATGGTTTCGTTGCCAGCGGGTGTTTTCCAGATGGGGTCAACCGACCAGGAAAGTGAAAAACCAATCCATCAGGTTCGGGTGTCAGCCTTTCATATTGGACGGTTTCCAGTGACCCAGGCTCAATGGCGAGTCGTGGCCAGTTATCCGAAAGTGACTCGCGACATAAAACCTGAACCATCATTTCGCAAGGACGATCACCGCCCGGTCGAGCAGGTTTCGTGGGAAGATGCGGTTGAATTCTGTGAACGACTGTCGCAGAAAACCGGCAAACAATATCGCCTTCCCTCCGAAGCCGAATGGGAATATGCCTGCCGGGCCACAACCAGCACCCCATTTGCCTTTGGTGATACCGTGACAGCAGATTTGGTGAATTATGACGGGAATTTCCCGTTTGCCTCCGCCCCCAAAGGCAAATACTGGAATGAAACCACTCGCGTCGGAAGTCTTGGCGCCGCTAACCTGTTTGGGTTGTTTGACATGCACGGCAATGTCAACGAGTGGTGTCTCGACACATGGAATCCGAATTACAAAGTCGCCCCGGCCAATGCAACTCCCTG
Source organism: Acidobacteriota bacterium (assembly GCA_035335845.1). Classification (GTDB taxonomy): domain Bacteria; phylum Acidobacteriota; class Blastocatellia; order Chloracidobacteriales; family Chloracidobacteriaceae; genus JACQXX01. Next base: position 1,200 of record DAOQNB010001068.1, read on the forward strand.
GATCAATCCGACGGAATCCAAACGAGTTGTCAGAGGTGGGTCCTGGATTACCGGTGCCGTCAACTGTCGCTCTGCCAGTCGCGCCAGTCGCCCAATGGATGCCCGCAATGGATACACCGGCTTTCGGGTTATTCTGGTCGAAGGCAGCAGTGGCACTCACAAATCAGGCGCCTTCCAGGCAGCCAGTAGCCCAGCGCCGTCACCAGTCGCCCCAATGAGCCCTTCTCTCCCAGCGACAAGTATGATTTCCACCCCAACAGCCACACTGGCTCGCGGTTCAGCCGGAAGTCGCAAGCCCACCGATCTTCCCCGGACACGCGCACTGGATATTGGCCGTGGAATCAAACTTGAAGTGGCGTTGATCCCAGCCGGTGAATTTCAAATGGGTTCGAATGACTATGAAAACGAACGACCGATTCATACGGTGACCATCCCGCAACCATTTTATATGGGGAAGTTTCCAGTTACCCAGGAACAGTGGAAAACGGTCATGGGGACCAATCCAAGCAATTTCAAACGCAATGACAACCCGGTTGAAAATGTGTCGTGGCTCGATATTCAGGAGTTCCTGAAAAAACTCAATGAGCGGAAGGAAGGGTTTTATTATCGCCTGCCTTCCGAGGCCGAATGGGAATATGCCTGCCGGGCCGGATCAGATTCCAATTTCTGTTTTGGCGGTGGCAAGCACATGCTGATTGAATATGCCTGGTACAATGAAAACTCGCATGAAACGACCCACCCGGTTGGGAAAAAACGAGCCAATGCGTTTGGCCTGCACGATGTCCACGGTAATGTCTACGAATGGTGCCAAGACTGGTATCACGATACCTATGCTGGTGCCCCAACTGACGGCAACGTCTGGGACGACGGCGAAGACCACGAATACCGGGTTTTGCGCGGCGGGTCGTGGTCCTACTATGCCAGCTATTGCCGTTCCTCTTTCCGCTATCGGGCCACACCTGACAGCCGTCGGAGCAATCAAGGATTTCGGGTTGTGGTAATTCCGATGTAAAGATTTCGGGTTCCGGGTTCCGGGTTCCGGGTTCCGGGTTCCGGGTTCCGGGTTCCG
>DAOQNB010001069.1:0-2266 GCA_035335845.1 Acidobacteriota bacterium
TTCAATAAAAAGCAAAAGAAAAAAGGAAACAGCCCAGGCCGTTTCCTTTTTGTGCTCCTCGTTCCTGGCTTTGTCTTAACAGAGACTATCCCGGGCGAGCATCGCGGCCCCGATCATGCCGGAATTGATGCCAAGCTGGGCGGCGACAATTCGGCATTGCTTAAAGGCTGGTTCAAATGAACGGCGTTCTGCTTCGGCAATCACGGGTTTGAGGAGCAAATCCCCAGCCGCCATGCCTACACCTCCGATCACAATCAGTTCTGGATTCAACAGGTTAATGATGCCTGACAACCCAACGCCAAAATAGAGTCCAGTTCGTTCAATGACGACCTGGGCCAGTTCGTCGCCGGCGCGGGCTGAATTGACTACATCTTCAAGTTCCATTTCCCGGTCGCGGGGAATGGCGAGACGTGAAAGCGATGATGTTCGGTCACGATGCAGTCGTTTTTGAACCCGTCGGACGATACTGGCACCAGAGACATAACTTTCCAGGGTGCGCTCTCCATCCAGATCAATCGTGGTAAATCCAATTTCCCCAGCATACCCGGTCGCACCCCGCCACATCAGTCCATTTAAGATCATGGAAGATCCCATGCGTTGGCCAAGGTCCACATAGTAAATATGCCGGAAGCCACGGGCGACACCGCATTGCCATTCGCCGTAGGCCGCCACATTGCTGTGATGATCAATGACGATTGGCAACTGAGTGGCCCGCAAGATGGCATCATAGATGGCCACAGCCGATAGCCCTGGGAATCCGGACCACGATTCAATTTGATTGGTTTGCAGGTTGACCAGTCCGGGCACACCAAACCCGACTCCGATAATCGTTCCAGAGTCGCTTTCCGCTGCCTGTAAATCTTGAATAGTATGGCTGACCAGAGTGATCAGTTCAGCAAACGTCGTTGCTGCAACCGTTTGCCGACGCTGGGTCAGAATCTGGCCAGTCGGGTCGCACACCGCAGCCCGGAGGTGTTTGCCTTCGATATCAAGTCCGATATAAAGCGGTAAAGTCTGTTCTGTCGTCATGAAAAATCTCGTCAACAGTAGCAAGGCCGCGAAGTCATTCAACATTCATTCGTGGCTCTGACCTGTCAAATCCTGAAACTCTGGGGTTTTGATTATTTGGCCACACCATTCTATGCACTCCTTCACTCTAGTTATTTGGCCGGTCAGGTGGGCGGCGGTTCCGGTTTTTCTGAGCTTCTATCGCCATCTGGCGCTTGATCTCCCGCTCAAGCCATTTGGATTTTATTTGCCACTCCTTGGCCTGTCGAATTTGTTCACGTTGTTCTGGTGTCAGTTGCGGCGAATTCTTTTTCACGGTTGGGTTTGATTTAGGCGGGGCCGGTGGGTCTTTCGGGGCATCAATCGTGATCACTTCGTCCCCATCTCGGACTGTAATGCGTTCCGTTGTTGATTTGCCACTGCCGCTGGAGGCTGGTGGCTTTGCCGGTGTCGGTGGGTTCCCTGGCTCTGGTAATTCCGGGTGCTCGTTGCCCAAAACCTCTTTTGGGTCTGGCTCTGGAAATTGTTCTCCGGGCAGTACGGGCCCCCCTGGTTGAATATTCTCTGGCTTGGGGGGGGACGGTGGCGGCGTTGGAACCACAATCTCAACTGGCGGTGTTGGGGCTGGCTCGCTCATAAAAAAACGGCGATACGCCATCACGCTCAAGCCACCAGCCAGCAACAGGAGCACCAGCAAAAGTTTGTAAGCCACTGGTCGTCGGGTGTTTGCCACAGCCACCAGGGGATCCACGGCAGTTGGAGTGGGGGAACTGGTATCAGGTTTCTGGACTGGGCGAGTGACCAGCGGTGCTGATGAGGCGAGCGGCATGGTGGCGAGCGGCGCACCTTCTGAGGGAGTTGAAACGAGGAGGTTTGTCCCTGCCGCATCCGTGAGCTTGACCGGTGCCGGGGCATTGGGTCTGGTCTCAAGGTTTTGAACTTGTGGTGTGCCCAAAATGACTTCTGTTTGAGGCAGTTCAAGCGGTGTACTGGGCGCAATCACGGTCATGGCTTCGGTATCAATGAGCAGGTGGGGCTGAGCCGGAGTGGTTGGACGCATTCCAAAGTCGCTTGCAGTACTGAGCCCAGAAAAAATCATGGGGGCGGACGACGCCTGAATTTTCACACCGACCGCATTCGCAAAATCATGCGCCAGTTCCGCTGTGGTTGGGCGCGTCGTTGGATCTTTGCGCAGGGCCTTGAGCACCACGGCTTCAACTTCGGCTGGAATCGCTGGGTTCAAATCGCGCAGGCAAGG
>DAOQNB010001070.1:0-2262 GCA_035335845.1 Acidobacteriota bacterium
TGAACCCTGAACCCTGAACCCTGAACCCTGAACCCTGAACCCTGAACCCTGTCCTCTAAAGGTATTTTCCTATGCGATTTGACCAAATTGTTTTCACACTCATTGTTTTTCTTGGATTGCTGGCTGGACTGACAGTGGTTGATACCCCGACTCAGGCTCATCCAACCAAAAAGAAATTTCGCAAAAAATCGGCGGCGACCAAACTCCTCAAAGACACACGGGCCAAAATGGACGTGGCCAAAGGTGAACTGGTGACCGACGGCAAGTACGCCTGCTGTATCAAACCAGTCTGTGATATGTGCGCCAAAATCTCTGGAACGTGCCTGTGTGCCGTCAATGTCCTGCAAGGCAAAGGCGCCTGTGGTGAATGCCTTGAAGGTTGGAAATCGGGCAAGGGAAGTTTAAAAGGTGTTACTGCCGAAAAGGTCATATTGCTTCCGACTCCGGTTCAACCCGTAGCGGCGATTGAGGTCAAGCCAGAGCCAAAGATTGAAGCAAAACAATCTGAACCCGAAGTGCGACCAGCAACACCCGAACCTCAGGCCAAACCAGCCACCGAACCAGCCACATCGCATCAGCACCTGACCGAAGCCCGTTCGATGTTAAATCAGGCGAAACGGACGCTGGTGGCCGAAGGTCGCTATGTGTGTTGTATCAAAGGTGGTTGTGACTCCTGTGCCTATGAAGGCGAATGTGGCTGTGGTGAAAAACTGGTCGAAGCCCTCAATAATAAGAAGAATGTCACCGGCACCCCAACCAAAAAGACCAAAGATGAAGATGGTGTTTGTGGTGAATGTTATGACGGATGGCACGCCGGTCGTGGTGCTTACGCCGGGATTGATCCAGCCGAAGTCAAACTGGCGCCGATGGACAGCATGCCGTCCTCCTTTGCCCTGGGAACTATGTTTCGTCAAGGTTCTGGAACATCCTGGCTTCCGGAAAATACCGCGATGTATGCCAAAATGAAGGAAGCTGGCGACTGGATGTTGATGTATCACCCCTATGCCTTTACAACGTACAGCAATCACACCGGCCCACGCGGAGACTCGAAATTCTATAGCGCGAACTGGTTTATGGCCTCGGCCCAGCGCGAAGTCAAAGGGCTGACCGACAATGGAAACGGCGTGTTGATGATTCGAGGAATGTTCTCGTTTGATCCGATCACGGTTGGTCGTTCGGGGTATCCGCTCTTGTTCCAGACTGGGGAAACCAATCGCGGCAATCCACTGGTTGATCGCCAGCACCCCCACGATTTGATTATGGAACTGGCGCTGGCCTATAGCGCTCCGATTACCAAAAACCTGGTGCTTTCGCTGTATGCCGCGCCAGTGGGTGAACCCGCCCTTGGTCCATCAGCCTTTCCGCACCGGCTGTCAGCAATGGATAACCCCGAAGCGCCACTCAGCCACCACTGGCAGGATTCAACGCATATTGCTTCGGGTGTTTTCACCGTTGGCCTGGGAATGGAAAAATGGAAACTGGAAAGTTCGATTTTTACCGGTGCCGAACCCGATGAAAACCGCTGGAATATTGATCAGCCGAAGTTTGATTCCTGGTCAACCCGGTTTTCAGTCAATCCGCACAAAAACCTTTCGATGCAGTTTTCCTATGGTCATTTGCGTGAGCCCGAATCCCTCGAAGCTGGAACCAATATCCATCGCTACACAGCGTCGGTGCTGTATAACCATCCATTTTCAAACGGTTCCTATCTGGCCTCCGCTTTTATCTGGGGACGCAACGAAAAACGCAACCCTCGATTTGACGGATACGGCACCAATGCGTTCTTATATGAAGCGACCTATGTTCGCAAAGAACAGCAAAGCATTTTCTGGCGCTATGAAAATGTCGAAAAAGATGAATTGTTTGTCGGTGAAGATAGTGAGCACCGCCCCAGTCGGACCCCGGTTCATCATGATGAAGGCAATCCTGAAATCTTTCGGATCAATCGGTTTACCATTGGTGGCGTCCAGAATCTGCCCATTCCGGGGGATTTGCAAATCGGTGTCGGCGGCTCGATCAGCTTTCATGCGATTCCATCAGCTTTGAATCCGGTTTATGGAAACAACCCGATTTCCACCAACGTGTTTGTTCGGTTTCGGTTTAAACGGTGGGGGCTTTTTTGAGAATGAAGAATGAAGAAATCCAGTACTTAGTACTTGGTATTTAGTGCTTTGGAATCAATACTTTCAAAGAACCAAGAACCAAGAACCAAGAACCAAGAACCAAGAACCAAGAACCAACAAGTTTCTTCATTCTCAATTC
>DAOQNB010001071.1:0-2248 GCA_035335845.1 Acidobacteriota bacterium
CACTTCCACTTCTCACAATAAAGGAGCGGCGTTTCCTCTCGGCTCTAAAGAACCGAGTATCCACGCCGAAGATAGGATGAAAGTCCTTGCCCAATTGCGGCTGGTCGCTGTGTTGATTGCGCTTTTTCCAGTTGTGTCTCTGGCGCAAACCGCCAAACTGGATGTTGCCTCCCGAACTGGCAGCATCAACGCCATTTTGAAATGCCTGAACGAGAGCTATGTGTTTCCTGACGTCGCCAAAAAAATGGAAGCGGATGTCCGCGCCCGGATTGCTCGCAAGGAATATGACACGATTGAAGATGGCCCGGCCCTGGCTCTGAAGTTGACCGAAGATTTGCGTAGCGTGAGCCACGATTTGCATATCCGTGTTGAGTATTCGGCTGAGCCTCAGTCACCAGAACCAGCCGGAAAGTTTGTCCCAACACCTGAGTACTTTGAGCAACTCCGTCAGTATTTCCGTCGTGAAAATTTTGGAATCACCAAAGTGGATATTCTCAAGGGCAATGTCGGCTATGTGGATTTTAAGTATTTTGCTCCGCCGGAAATTGCGGCGGAGACCTATGCGGCGGTGATGGGGTATCTGGCCAACACGGATGCCTTGATTATTGACGTCAGGGCCAGCAACGGCAGCATGTCACCAGATGCGATTCCGATGTTGTGTACCTACTTTTTCGAACAGCCGGTTCACCTCAATGATATTTACTGGCGCGACGATGACAGCACGCGCCAGTTCTGGACCTGGGCGTATGTTCCAGGGAAACGCTATGTGAACAAGCCGATATATGTGCTCACCAGTGGGAAAACGTTTTCCGGAGCTGAAGAATTTGCCTACGATCTGAAAAACCTCAAACGTGCCACCATCATCGGCGACCCAACCGGAGGTGGTGCCAATCCGGGCGGGCCACGTCAGGCCAATGAACATTTTTCAGTCTGGATTCCCTATGGTCGCGCGATCAATCCGATTACCAAAACCAACTGGGAAGGGGTTGGCGTCGAACCCGACATCAAAATCGCTCCGATTCAGGCGCTTCACACGGCTCACACACTGGCTTTAAAAGAATTGGTTTCAAAAGCCACGGATCCCGGCTGGAAAGAAAATCTCACCGCCGCGCTCGCCGAACTCGAAGAAAATCCTGTCAAAGTCAAAACCGTCACGCTGACGCTCAAAGGTTTTGACTCTGCCCGGTCAATTGCCGTCGCCGGGAGTTTTAACTTCTGGGCGCCGCGCGCCAACCCGCTCACGCGCCAGGGTGACACCTGGGTGGCCAAAGTCGAAGTCACTCCTGGGCGACATACCTACAAATTTGTGGTGGATGGAAAGTGGATTCTTGATCCTGGAAACCCAAAGACCATCACTGATGGACAGTATTCAAACTCAGTGCTGGTGGTTGAATAAAAATTGTTCAAGGTTGAACAATGGGTTATGTGACTTACTTTCAAGATCTTACAAGAATGAGTTTGCACTCTGCCAGGGCTTGATTCAACATTCCGGTGTTTGGTCCACACCACACAAGATTTGTCAGAATCAGGAGAAAAACGATATGCCGGCCATTATGAGTCTTGGATTAGGCGGCGCCTTACCCGGCGAACCCACCAAATCCGAAATTTTAGACCACCTGGCTGCCTTTGCGGCCCATGATTTCATCAGCAACTTTTATGAAATTGTTGAGGGTGAGCTGTATCAGATTTCCAGGGAAAACGGGGAAACCAAAATCACGCTGGTCCATCCAGAGGAAACGCTTCCAGGGTGGAGTCCATATCAATGCATTGAGCGTTACACGTACCCCGAATGGTATCAGGCCATGTTTGCGGCCTGGAATTCGCGCCCTGGCGGCGACATCACCTATCGCGACTGGTCAAATGTCGAATATTCAGTGTTTGTTCCGTTTTATGAAGGTCGGCCCCGTTGGGTCAGTGTTCCGCCACTGACTGACAAACTGGGTGTCATCGGAGTCGAAGCCGGGATTTGTATTGGCCAGGAGCTGGATCTGCCCGACTATTTTATCCGAACGCTTGATCGGGCAAATGAATTTGTTTTCCTGGCACGGATTTCAGGCTAAAGCTGCTTTTGGGTTCCGTGCTTGCGGGTTCCGGGTTTTCGAAAGGGAACTGATTCAACAAACCTGCGTCCCGTCGCATTTATGTCCTTTTCGCCCCTTTTGTCCTTTCCCTTTCGAAAACCCGGAACCCGGAACCCGGAACCCGGAACCCGGAAGCGCGGAACCCAAATTAAGTTATGACATCCGGT
>DAOQNB010001072.1:0-2247 GCA_035335845.1 Acidobacteriota bacterium
ATTCTTCATTCTTCATTCGTTCCTGTTGCTTCAGCACAAATTCTGCCAGTTCCAGGTCACGTGGATGGGTAATCTTCAGGTTATCAAGCGGTCCTGGCACAATTCTCACCGGTACACCCAGACCTTCGACCAGCATTGCATCATCAGTTGCCCGCCAGCCTTCGTGATTGGCCCGGTTGTGTGCTTCACGGAGTAGACCAGCCTCAAATGTTTGTGGGGTTTGAACGGCAAACAGGGTATTTCTTGGCGGAGTGGAAACCGCGACTCCATTTTCAACCAGTTTAATCGTATCGGTGACCGGATAGCCCACGATGGCGGCTCTGTCTTCCTGGGCTGCCACCAGGGTTGCTGAAACCAGTTGGGCTGAAATAAATGGGCGGACTGCGTCGTGAACAACAAAATAGCGTGTTTCCACTGGCGCCGCCTCAAGAGCCGCAAACACCGAATCCTGGCGTTCGCGTCCACCGATCACTGACTGACAGGGTTTGGGAAGTGGGAATTGAGCCAGAAGCTCTTGAAATTGCAGGCGATCACTTTCCGGTAACGCCACAATCACCCCTGAAATGTCAGGGCAGTCACAAAGGTGACGCAGGGTGCGAATAATGATCGGAATTCCTGCCAGTTCAAGAAACTGCTTGGCTTTGACGGCTCCAAAGCGCGTACCAGAGCCGCCTGCCGGAACAAGTGCAATATTCATTCAGTACCTGGTTTTTGAAAACCCAGAATCTTCAGCCCCAAGCCCCAAGCCCTGGTATTTTTAGGCTTTCGGCGAAGGCGTTGGCGTGATTGGTCGTGGTGCATTGAGTCGTTCCGGGCGTTCGGAACGTTCAGTTCGATCCATCCGGGCTTCACGTGGGTCACGAGGTGGAATTGAAGCTTCGGGGCGGATGCTGCTCTCGTCGTTAAAGCGCCCAAAAATCATCTTTCCAGCCGTTGTTTGCAGCACGCTGGTGACGTTGACATCAATGGTTTTGCCAATGTTCCGGCGGGCATTGTCAACCACCACCATGGTGCCGTCATCCAGATAGGCGACACCCTGATTGTATTCTTTGCCTTCTTTCAGAATAAACACCCGCATAATCTCGCCAGGGAGCACCACCGGACGCAGGGCATTAGCCAGTTCATTGATGTTGAGCACTGGAACGCCACGCAATTGAGAGACTTTATTGAGGTTAAAGTCATTGGTGACAATCTTTCCATCAAGCTGTTTCGCCAGTTCGATCAATTTGAGATCAACTTCGCGAATATCAGGGAAGTCAACATCTGTGATGGTAATGTCAAGGTTGGGGTTTTTCTGAATGCGTTGCAGAATGTCGAGTCCCCGCCGGCCACGATTGCGCTTGGCTGAGTCAGCACTATCGGCAACCTGCTGGAGTTCGCGGAGCACAAATTGCGGAATCACAAGTCGGCCAGCCAGAAACCCAGTCTCCGCAATATCCGCCACCCGACCATCAATGATCACACTGGTGTCAAGGATCAGGTGTTGAATTCGAGTTCCCGTCTGCAGTACACCGCCAAGCGAGATCAAATCACGAAAATCAAATTTGGTTGCGCCGATCAATAAGCCGATATAGCCAAAGCTAAAAACGACGCTCAGCGTCACAAAAGATTTGAGTGCTGGTGACTGGCCGGCAATACCATCTTGAATGGAAAGCAGCGACCCAACCAGCGTGGCGCATAAAAAACCAAGGATGATACCCAGCGTTCCGCCAATGAGTGCTTTGAATGAAGCGCGACGGATCCGAAACTCAAAGAAGATGATAACCAGCGATGATGACAAGGCAATGACGGCAGAGAGCAGTGCATTCCCAGAAAAAGGACGAAGAAACCATGCGGTAGCCACAAAAATCACGACAAAAACTGCCCGGATCAGCAACACATCATAGTTCGGTGGAGTTTTCAAAAAGCCCTTCACAAGTGCGAGTCCTCTGTAACGACAGGTCGTTGGTTCAAAATCCTCCGCTTCGAAAAAAGGAAAGGCGCCACGCACGATGAGCGCATGGAAAATATCAGGCTTGGCTTGGATGTGGATGCAAGACAAGTTGAATCGGAAGAAGTTCCAGGGGGAATGAAACGAGCCAGACAACCTCGATATAAGTATGATCTTATTTGGAAAATGAAAATTAATGCTGCCTTACTTTGAACGATTCACCGTGTGCTTGCAAGATCTTTGAGCAACAACATGCCGCTGGTTGTCAACTTATGATTGCTCAAACCGTGCCCAACGTGTACATTGACCCCTTTTCT
>DAOQNB010001073.1:0-2246 GCA_035335845.1 Acidobacteriota bacterium
CCGGAACCCGGAACCCGGAACCCGGAACCCGGAACCCGGAACCCGGAACCCGGTAGTTTTCCCTTGACATACCGTCTGCCTGGACGGTATATGTGTACCGTCCAGACGGACGGTGCACATAACACCAATTCCCACTTGCCAAAAAATTGAAAATCCATGGAAAAACCCCCCCGAAAATCACGCGCTCAAATTGCCACCGCCGCTGCCAACACCAAAGTTGCAATTGTGCAGGCAGCTCAACAAATCGTTGTTCGTGACGGGGTCAACGCGCTGACGATTGACGCTGTGGCACGTGAATCGGGCGTGAGTAAAGGTGGCGTTCTCTACCACTTTAAAACCAAGGAAGCCCTGATCCAGGGGATGGTTGATTCCTTGTGTTCCGAGTATGAGGCTATTTTGCTCAATCACCGGGAAACCGAAGGTGATGTGCCTGGTTCGTGGGCACGGGCCTATATCAAATCAAATCTCGATCCGGCTAATGCGTCCCAGGAGAATTTCTCAGTTGGCGCTGCGATTCTGGCGGCTGTCGCCAATAATCACGAACTGGTTGGCCCATTTCGGGAAAAATTGCACGACTGGTACGAGTTGATGGCCCAGGACAGTCCGACACCAACTCCTGCGTTGATTGCAGCCCTGGCGTCAGATGCGATGTTCTTTTTTAAAATGCTCGGCCTGTGGACGATGTCTCAGGAACAACAGGATAACCTTGTGGCGGCTATGTTGGAGCTGACCCAAGGAGACAGAGTGACAGAGTGACAATGTGAAAAATGACCAGATGACAGAGTGACAATTCTTCATTCTTCATTCTTCATTCTTCATTCTTTTGATTCGGTAACTGTCTTCATTTTTTTACAAACCGTCTGGACGGTACATTGAAAGAATATGAAAAAAAAATCTGCTTATTCACTTTTTGGAGCACTTGGATTGGGCTTTTTTTGCCTTGTCGGACTGGCTGGATGTCAGGGGAAAGCCTCCACACCAACCCGTGCAGACGCAGCACCTTCGGCTCCGTTGATGGTTAATGTAAAGCCGGTTTTTCAGCGAACGCTCCCAACCTATCTGGAGACAACAGGAAGCATTTCTGCGATTCAAAGTTCGAAAGTTGCTGCCAATGCCACTGGATTGATTGCGGAAATCCCTATTCAGTCGGGCGACTTTGTCAAAGAAGGGGCGACCCTGGCTCGACTTGATCCACGCGAAGCCAATCTTCGGCTTGATCAGGCCAAAGCTGGCGTGGCACAGGCTGAAGCCGCCTTAAAGCAGGCCGAAAGCCGGCTGGGCGTGACGGGTGATACAGCATTTGACCCGATGAAAATGGCTGAAGTCGCTTCGGCCCAGGCCAACCTCGACGCGGCTGAAAGTGCCGTTCGGCTGGCTGAGTCCAATTTCAAACGCTATGAAAAACTGGCCCAAAACGACAACATTCCCCGCGTCCAGTTTGATCAGGCTCGAAATCAGGTTGAAACCGCGCGGGCCAATGCCACAGCAGCCCAGCGACAGTTGGACGTCGCCATCAAAGTGGCTCGCCAAGAGTTTCAATCTGTCGCTGCCGCCCGTGCCTCACTTGAGCAGGCCCGGCTACAGGTTGCACTGGCCGAAAAAAGCCGCAATGACCTGACGATTCGATCACCCTTTTCCGGGTTTGTCGTCGAGCGGCTTTCCAATCAGGGCGAATACGTCATGCCGGACACTCCGGTGGCGATGATCGTGCGCCATGATCCAATCAAAGTTCAGCTTCAGATTTCAGAAACCCAGCTTGCCAAAGTCAAAATTGGCCAGGAAGTATCCCTGGCCAGCGATGCATTTCCAGACCGGAAATTCTCCGCCAAAGTCACGGCACTCAACCCAATCGTTGACCAGAACGCCCGCTCCCTGATGATTGAAGCCCAAATGGCAAACCCCGACGGCGTGTTGCGTCCCGGTATGTTTGTCAAAGCCCGCGTGGCGCAACCCGAACAACGCACCGCGCTGTTTGTACCGGTCAAAGCGGTGTTTTACCAGCCAGCACTCAACGCCTCTGGGGTGTATGTGATTGAAGGGACTAAAGCCCGGCTTCGAATCGTGCAGCCTGGTTCCCGCGACGGAGAGGAACTTGAAATCCTGACCGGGTTGACACCGGAGGATCAGGTTGTCGTGGCCCCGCCCGCCAAACTCATTGACGGGTCACTGGTTGAAATTCAGTCGAAATAATACAGGGTTCCGGGTTCCGGGTTCCGGGTTCCGGGTTCCGGGTTCCGGGTTTTCGA
>DAOQNB010001074.1:0-2241 GCA_035335845.1 Acidobacteriota bacterium
TCCATAGATGGTTCCTCATTGCTTCTGGTTTTTCTTTGGAAATGATTGATGAAATTGATGTATTGACCCCGGTGTGGTGTTGGACCTGTCCCAGATGGCTGGTCAGAACCGGTCTTTTTTGCTAACCTGTTGACCAAACACAAGTTAGTTTACATCTGGAAAATTTTTCTATGAAACCCAAAAGGATTATTCTTGTTCGCCACGGTGAGTCTGAAGGAAACGCAGATCGGGAAATGTACGAGACCACTCCGGACTATAAATTAAATCTCACCAGCCTTGGACGTAATCAGGCGGTTGAGGCGGGAAATACCATAAAATCAATCATTGGAAATGAATCAGTGTATGCGTATGTGTCGCCTTACTACCGTACGCGTCAAACGTATGCCGAAATAAAAAAAGCAATTGGGAACAACATCAAGCGATCACTTGAAGACCCCCGGATTCGGGAACTCGACTGGGGTCACCTGCGGCATCCTGACGAAAATGAAGAAATCATGCGTGAGCGCAACGGGTTCAGCACGTTCTACTACCGCATTCCCGACGGTGAATCTGGGGCAGATGTGTATGACCGGGTCAGCACTTTTTTAGAGACACTCTATCGGGATTTCAAAAAAGATGACTATCCTGAGAATACCTTGATCATCACGCACGGCATGACGTTGAGGCTTTTTTTGATGCGGTGGTTTCACTGGAGCGTGGAAGAATTTGAAACCCTCAAAAATCCAAAAAATTGTCAGATCGTGGTTATGGAGAAAACGAATAACAAATACCGTCTGACGAGTGAACTGGCCCGCCGAATATAAAGCAAAGCGCCCAAATCTTCATTTTCAAACACCTCTCTTAACCTCTGGTCCAACTCATGGGCCAGAGGTTTTTGTGTTTTGAATGGCTTTTCAAAGAAAACAGACCTGGTTGCCCAGGAAAGTCCTTTCAAGTTGCAGCAAAAAACTGGACTTTTCCAGATCCTACATAAACAGGTAGTTGTCCAGTTCTCTTTCCCACCAGATACTCCTGCGCATCCCGCACCCATTGTTCCATTTCGTGCTCCATATTGAGGTTGGTCGTTGTTTTTCCGCATCACCTTATTGAGCAGACAAGACTGAAGCTTGACGACTGGCTCACCAGTAGCTTTATCCAAAAGCGGTGTCAGGCCGCCGCACTCCAAAAACGGCACAGGAGAAATAACGTGAGTTCACAAATTATATTTCGATATCTGTCAGGTGTGTTCTTCGCGCTGACGTTGTGTTTTGCCTCAGCGGTTCCAGCGATGGCACTGACGATGCCCCCACCGGCACCAACCGTCAGTATTAGCCCGACAAGCGATACCCTTCCATTCAAAGGGACCCGGCAATTTACCGCAACTGTTACGGGCACGCCCATGACGACGGTCATCTGGTCGGTCAACGATATTCCAGGCGGCAATTCGTCGGTTGGCACCATTAGCACCAGCGGCCTGTACACGGCCCCTGCCGCCCTGCCGCCGGCCAATCCGGTTATGGTGAAAGCGAAAAGTGCGGCTGATCAGACAGTGTCAGCGGTCGCAACCGTCACGGTGCGCTATCCGACCCCGGTGGTACAGTGGTTTTCACCAGCCAAAGTTCCTCTCGGCCAGTCTATTTTCACCCTCAATGGAAGCCAGTTTTACAACGGCGCCGTGGTGATGCTCGATGGAACACCGTTACCGACCACCTATGTTTCCGCAACCCAATTGAAGGCAACCAGTAACGTCATGCAATCCAGCAGCGGATACATTACGGTTGCAAATCCTGGGCCTGCGGGGGCGACGTCAACACCGCGTCTGATCGAATTTGGACAGGGCATCACTGTTACAATTACACCATCAACAGCCATGGTGGCACCTGCCGCCCAGCAGCAATTTACGGCCAATGTCTCAGGGACGACCAACACCACCGTTTACTGGTATGTCACTGGTGGCAGTGCCAATGGAACCATCACCTCCAGTGGGTTGTACAAGGCTCCGAATTCAGCCCCGGCCAGCCCGGTGACGATTCGGGCGGTGTGTGCTGTCAATAGCGAGCGGTCAGCAACGGCCACCGTGACGGTCACCAACGGAGCGCCGCAAACCATTTCAGTTTCAATCTCACCAACGTCAGCTTCAGTCCAAATCAATGCCCAGCAGCAATTTACCGCCTCGGTGACCGGCACGGCCAACACGGCAGTGACATGGCAGGTCAACGGTGTCACAGGTGGCAACGCAACGACTGGCACCATCACGGATGG
>DAOQNB010001075.1:0-2226 GCA_035335845.1 Acidobacteriota bacterium
CCGAAAATCTGCGTGGGATTGGGTATACCTACGGCCTGACAGCGCTTCGGACACCGGGTACACTCCTCGCCGTCCACAATGCCACCATCCTGCGCTCAACCAATAATGGATGTTCGTGGGCTTCAATTGGCGACGTGGATACCTCGTTGGGTGACTATTTTCCCTTAAAGCTGGTGGCTGGTGCCGGTGACCGGGCATTTGGGTGGTCAGAAAACCGGACGTTTCTGATCCGCATTGACGGTGACCGGTTTACCTATTTGAAAGCCCCAGTTGAAGGAATCATTGGAATTGGAACGGACCCCGACAATGCTGATCATGTCCGCATTGGGGATAGTTCTGGAATTCTGGAATCGTTTGACGGTGGGGATAACTGGCAACTGATTGCCCTGTTACCCAAAAAAGACGGCGCGGTCTTTCCCTACCGGGTTGCCTTCGCTCCTGAGAATCTGAACCACATTTTCGTCGGAACAGTTGTGAAAGGGGCCTTTGTCACCACCGATGGGGGCCGAAACTGGCAACAGGCAACCGGATTTAATGGAAAAGACAAGCCCGCCAATGTCTTTGAATTTGCCATTTCTCCGGTTAATGACAATATTGTCTGGGCGATGGGCATTAATTTGACCGAAGCCAATCAGGGTACACCATCTGGGGGGCGGCATATTTATCTGTCTGCCAATGGTGGTCAGACCTTCTATCCGGTGATTGATCACTCAGCCAATGTCACCATTCGGAACCAGCCCGCCATGGCCGCACACCCAACCAATCCAGGTATTTTGTATTTTGTGTTTGGAACCTATTACCAGGATTACGGAACCGATGTGTTTCGTTATAATCTTCGTGATCAGTCACTGACCAAAACACACAATTCCTATGATGGAATTGATTCCATCACCTTTTCGCGCAAAGACCCGTCCATTATGTACTTTGGACTGGAAGTAGTTGAGCCCGTAGGCCCGTAAGCCCCTGACTCCACTGTGTTTCCCCAACCGCTGGACATTGCTTCAGCGGTTGGGCCATTTTTTTCTCCACCAAGAGCCGGTTTCCCCAAACTGGGGAATCAATTCCAGCTTTATCAAGCACCGCCAAACCAGTTATCCCCTTGCAACGGCCCACCAAGTTCCTGTTCGACGCTGAGAATAATCTGAATATTGCGTTTGTCGGTTTCATTCAGCATGGCGTCGGTGTAGGCCGGGTCTTCGCGATACCATTCCATCCGGCTAAAGTATTCGCGGATTGACTCACGCTTAAAGCCACGTCCCCGCCGGGCATAAATTGTGTTGCGCAGCAATTGCAGATCCCGCAATGAATAATCTTTCAATTGATCTACCCTGAGCAGCTTGTCGAGGAGTTTTGGATTGTCGAGCGGCGACGCCGCCCCGGCTTCGTCCGTCGGCGCTTCGCCCAGCGAACGGGCCAGCAGCGAAAGTTCAATGCGCTCTTCTTCGCTCAAAATGGTTTTGCCTGACTTTTCGAGGAGTCTGGCTTTCTGAGCCGCGAGATCAGATTTTGAAATCCCGGCTTCATAGTCGGCAACAAATGACGCGTTGCGCCGATCAAGCTCAGTCAGCTTGCTGTCATCCATTCGTTCAAGCGGTTTGTACCACGTCTGGGCAGTGAAATAATCGTGTAACCACTGTTTTCGGAATGGGTTCCCGGCACGGGCAAAAATTGTATTGCGGATTAACGCCAGCTCTCTGAGGGTCCGGCCTTCCAGATCACGGTCGGTGATTTCACGGTTGAAGTAGAGTGATTTCCCATCACTTGCTTTTCCCTGCCCACCTCCAGTTTTTGAATCTCGGGATGAACCATCATCGGTTGCTTCAAGTTTGCCTTTTGAGTCACCTTTTTTCGACTTTTCCGTGCACCCGCTAGACCCGCTGAGCAGGATCAACAGAATCAATCCACCAAAAAGCCAAAGTCGCATAACAGCCTCTCTTTTGTTCTGGTTGAAAAAATGTCGTTGGCGCGGCGATTTTTCTGAAAAGGGATGGACTTGCAGTTTCCTTTGTTCCTCGGCATATTGGCAAGAACTTTCTCAATCTGGTGCCTGGTGCTTTGTTCTTCGTGCTTCGTTCTTCGAAAGTATCGAAACCAATCATTGAGTTTATATAAAATTGTTCTCAAATCTTAAAATTTATAGGATTTTGAGGGTTGCGAACTGAGTCGAAATGTTTCTGGTTGCAAGAACAATATTACTGGTTTATATTTCTTTCCGAACGAAGTTGA
>DAOQNB010001076.1:0-2225 GCA_035335845.1 Acidobacteriota bacterium
TAGATGGAAAACCGCTCAATCGAATAACCTATGAAGAGCGCAAACTCAATGCACCCGTTTCTGAAAAGCTCTTTGTGAAGCCAGTGGATGCCAGGCACCTGGATGATTAGCACCTTTGGGCTTATATTGAGCGAAAGACCAAAAATTACCTGCCTCCCTTCATACCAGCGGACTGACTGAATTCTTCACATCTCTTCTTTTTGCAAATGAATACTTCTGAAGCTGTATCTCCTAAAGTACCACCAGTTTGGGCTGCCTGGATTGGACCAGTCTTGATTGGACTCAGTTTTTTGGCTCTGGTTCGCTGGAGCTGGCGCAAATGGCCTGATGTTTTTATTGATTATGGGATGGAACTCTATATCCCCTGGCAACTGTCGCTTGGAAAGGTTCTTTATGCTGACATTGCCTGGAAACATGGACCGCTGGCACAGTATTTCAACGCCCTGTGTTTCCGGGTGGGTGGTGTTTCACTGACAACCTTGATTGTTGTGAATCTGATCCTGGTGGCAATTCTGACGGCACTTGTGTATCGCTTGTTCCTGCGTGCGGGGAGCCCACTGACTGCAACCGCCGTTGCCCTGGTGTTTCTCGTGGTATTTGCCTTTTCACAATATATGCAGATGGGGAGCTTTAACTACATCTGTCCCTATCTCTATGAACAGGTTTATGGGCTTTTCCTGAGCATTGTGATGGTGGTGGCACTGGTACGATATCTGAAGACGCCACATCTGATCTGGGCGTTGATTGCCGGGATGAGTCTTGGACTGGTAATCCTTACCAAGGCTGAATTGCTGGCAGCGGCAGTGGCAGCCGCGGTGGTTGGTATTGGGCTGGCTGGTATGACTCCAGGACTGACACATCGCCGGGAGTTGCTACGACTGATTGGCTATTTTAGTGCTGGAATGCTTGCCAGTTTTGGTGGGGCTGTTGGATTTCTCGCACTTCACCTGCCGGTTGGCCAGGCCCTGGCCGGAGCACTTGGGAACTGGATGTATATTGGCGGAAACAATTTGCTCGGAGATGGTTTCTACAAATTTGTGACCGGGCTTGATGCGCCAGTGGCTCATATCTTACGCATGCTCTGGCTGTGTTTTATGTTCGGTAGTTTTTTACTGGTGATTTTAGGGATTCAATCGGCGACTCGTGAGATTCAAAATCAGCGATGGCTGGTATGTGTTGGGGTTGGGTTTGGGGTGATGCTTGCGGCGTTGGTGCCAAATCTGGTTGCCTGGCAGGAAGCCGGGCGAATCTTGCCAGTAACCACAGCGACGATATTTTTGATTTTGCTGAAAGTATGTTGGAAACACCGGGCTGAACGAACCCAGCTTGAGACCTGGATGCCACTCACGATCTGGGCTGCTTTTTCACTCGTGTTGCTGGCCAAAATGATCTTTCACGTGCGTGTCTATCATTATGGGTTCGTGCTGGCGATGCCAGCCACTCTGTTGCTGGTTGCTGTGTGTGTTGAATGGCTGCCCAAACTGGCCAGAGAGAGAGTTGGCAACGGGGATGTGGTTCAGGCGGCAGTGATTGGCTTACTCGTGGCTGGATGTCTGGCGCATCTGGACTGGTCCAATGAGTTTTATCAGCATAAGACCTACACAGTCGGAAGCCATGGCGACACGATGGTGACTTTCCCGCCTGAAATTGAGCCGATGGGGTTGGTGCTCAACACAACGGCAAAATACCTGGAAAGTGCTGCTCCGCCAAATGCAACAGTGGCTGTGATGCCGCATGGTGTGACGCTCAACTACCTGCTTCGCCGGCCAACTTCGACCCCATTTGTTTCTTATTACTTATTTGACCTCAAGACCTATGGTGGAGAAGCCGCCACGCTTGAGCGAGTAAAGCAGCATCCCCCTGATTTTATTGTATTTCTCCACACTGGTGTCCCTGATTTTGATGTGACGTACTTTGGGGCCACACCACAATTTGGCCAGATTCTTTCAACCTGGATCCAGGAAAACTATGGTGAAGTCAAACAATTTGGAGCCCGTCCCTTTGTCGATCAAAACCCTGGTGTCGTGATTTTAAAGAGGAAAATAAGCTGAGCCGGCACGGGGTTGAAAATTCGCAAGCTCAGGGCAATCGAAGGGATGAGGGATGAAATCAAACCACTTCCTCAACCTTCAACCCTCAGCTCCTAGCCCGAAGTCTTCATCCCTCAGTTTTCAGCAAATCGGCTTCAACCAGTTGATGAATGCCTGGCAAATTTGTCTTCAACT
>DAOQNB010001077.1:0-2224 GCA_035335845.1 Acidobacteriota bacterium
GGTTGATGACCTCTTTGATGAAGAAACAAAATGAAGAAGGTGATTAGTGGTGGTTGGTTCTTGGTTCTTGGTTCTTGGTTCTTGGTTCCTGGTTCTTGGTTCTTGGTTCTTGGTTCTTGGTTCTTGGTTCTTGGTTCTTGGTTCTTCGAAAGTATTGGTTCCAAAACACCAAGTACTAACCACTAACCACTAGATAAGTTCTTCATTCTTCAGTTTCAACCGGTTCTTCTTCAAATTCAAACTCTGACACGGCTAATTCTGGATCCTCACTCTGGATATCGCGAAATTGGAGCGAATAGAGTTTCTTATAGAGTCCGTCCACAGCCAGAAGTTCTTCGTGGGTCCCCTCCTCGACAATTTTTCCTTCATCGAGTACCAGAATGCGGGTCGCCTGCCGAATCGTGCCGAGCCGATGAGCAATCACAAAACTGGTGCGGTTCTTCATTAATTGATCAAGTGCGTCCTGAACCAGCCGTTCTGACTCGGAATCAAGTGAACTGGTCGCCTCATCTAAAATCAGAATTTTAGGATCTTTGAGCAACGCCCGGGCAATCGAAAGCCGCTGGCGTTGACCGCCTGAGAGTTTAATCCCCCGCTCTCCGATCACGGTTTGATACCCATCGGGCAGTGCCTGAATAAACTCGTGGGCATGCGCCGCACGTGCTGCCGCCTCTACTTCAGCCTCAGTTGCATCCACACGTCCATAGATGATGTTTTCCATGACCGTGCTATGAAATAACACCGCATCCTGGGGAACAATCGCGATTTGTTCCCGCAGATCAACGAGCGGGATGTGGCGGATATCCTGACCATCCAGCGTGATTTTTCCATGGATCACATCATAAAACCGCGGGATCAAGGAAATAATGGTTGATTTTCCAGCTCCGGTAAGCCCAACCAGTGCAATTACTTCACCTGGGTTGGCTGTAATCGAGACCCCATCCAGCACTCGTTTTTCTTCGTGCCCAGGGTAGGAAAATGAGACATTGTGAAATTCAACTTTGCCCTCAACTTTGGTGAGCGGGACCGCCTTGGGGTCGTCAATCACCTCGGGCTGGGTTTTAAACAGTTCAATTACCCGCTGTGAGGCACCTAACGCCTGTTGGGCAGCCAGATACAGCCCCGCGCCAGCACCGATGGCAGCATTGACGCCAGTCGCATACAACAAAAACGACATAAGCTGGCCGGCACTGAGGCGATTGCTTTTGATCTCACCAACACTAAACCACAACATCAACAGAATACCGCCAAACAAAGTAATTTCAGCAAAGGCGGTAAAAATGCTTCGGGCTTTGGCGCGGCTGAGGGCTTCATGGTGGGCGCCTTCGATATAAGCGGTATAGCGCGTAAATTCAAACGGTTCGCGATTGAACGCCTGTACCGTTCGAATCCCAGAAAATGATTCTTTGAGCACGGCATTCGCTTTTGCCAGGTGATCTTGAACTCGCAGGCTCCGGCTGCGAACTACGCGACCAACCAGCATCGCAGCAATCACCAGAAATGGCAAAACAGTCAGAGTTAACAGCGTCATTTTCAAATTGAGCAACGCCATGGCGGTTACGCCGCCAATCCCCCAGGCAATTTGCCGAACCGCATCCACCAGATTTGAAGTAATCGTGGCCTGAATTGATGTCACATCGGCATTTAACCGGGAGGCAATTTCCCCAACTCGCCGGTTTGCAAAGAAATTGATCGACAACCTCAAAACGTGGGCATAGAGGTCTTTGCGAATGTCAGTGACGATTTTTTCTGAGATGTAGTGCAAGCAATAGGATCGCCCAACATTAAAGATAATCTGCACCACCAGAATGATCACCAGCACATAGAGAAACGAGTTCAGACGATCAATATTTTGATGCCGAAAGACCACGTCCACCAGTCTTCCAAATAAATAGGGAAAGGCCAGACTGAGCCCGCTTGTCACGGCCAGGCCAAAAAATGCCAGCAAAAACAGGAACCGGTAGGGTCTGGTATAGCGGAGAAAAAATCGATAACTCTCAAGAATGCTGGGGAGGTTGTCGGTGAGCGATGGAGGTGGGTGGGTGTTACGTCGTGGCATGTAAAAAATCCCAGTTGGGCGAAGGAGCGGAGTCGCAAGGGAGCAGGTGGCGAGTAACGAGAGTGAGGAGCAAAGGAGATCAGCCTTATGTCTCAGATTGGGGTCTGTCTATGCCCTGGTTTCTGCCCTTTTGACTATTTTGCTATTTCACTCTTTGACACTCAC
>DAOQNB010001078.1:0-2213 GCA_035335845.1 Acidobacteriota bacterium
GGTTCAGGGTTCAGGGTTCAGGGTTCAGGGTTCAGGGTTCAGGGTTTTCGAAGAATGTCATTCTGTCACCTTGTCACCCTGTTAAGTACCTTGTCATAAGGTTCCTGAGATATTGGGTTTGGTCAGTGGTTGATTTTTTTCCGTGTTTTCCGTGTTTTCCGTGGTGAAAATGTCTGGAAATTTTCGGTAAAGGACTTACCTTGTCAAGGTTTTCGGATTTGTGTCCTTCTCATCTGCCCTTCGTGAACTAATCTTTTCCAAAAACAAAACCTGCTGCAAAAATGGGTTTCACGGGTTGAACCCAAGCTTTCTGCAGCAGGCACAATATCTGACCAAAAATTAACGATCAATCTTCAGGCGCAATTCCTTGAGCTGAGCCGGATCAACCGTGCTGGGTGATTCGCACATCAGGTCAGAAGCACTGGCTGTTTTCGGGAAGGCCATCACTTCGCGGATGGAAGGCTCATTGGCAAAGAGCATCACCAGCCGGTCCAGACCAAGGGCAATGCCTCCGTGTGGCGGCGTGCCATAGCTCAGGGCATCCATAAAGAATCCAAACCGACGACGGGCATCTTCATCGGTAAATCCAAGCGTTTTAAAGATTTTCTGCTGCACGTCCTGACGATGGATTCTGATTGAGCCGCCGCCGACTTCAACTCCATTCATCACCAGATCATAGGCTTTGGCCCGCATGGCACTTAAATCAGCATCTTCTTCGTCAAGCAGATGCAGGTCTTCGTCACGTGGCGAGGTAAACGGATGGTGCATCGCATACCAGCGACCATCTTCACCATTGAATTCAAACATTGGGAACTCGGTTACCCATAACAGGTTATATTGCTTTGGATCGTAGAGTTTTTCCTGTTTGCCGATTTCCAATCGCAAAGCGCTCAACGCGGCAGCCACCGTACCGGCATTGCCAGCCACGATAAAGACCATGTCACCGGCTTCGGCACCAGCCGCAGCCACAATCCGGTTGATGAGTTCTTCGCCAAGCCCTTTGGTCAGCGGCGAATTTGGCCCTTCGGCCAGCACTTTGATATAGCCCAACCCACCAGCTTTGAAATCTTTGCGCAGCCATTCGGTAAAGGTATCTATCGCTTTGCGTGAATAATCAGCCCGACCTTTGACGGTGATGGCTTTGACGTGTCCGCCTTGTTGGAGCGCGGCTTTGTACGGCACAAAATCTGTACCTTCAACGACTTGCGCCAGATCAATCAATTCCATCCCAAAGCGGGTGTCGGGTTTATCTGAGCCATAACGCCGCATGGCTTCGTCATAGGTCATCCGAGGAATTGGCAATGAAAGTGGAACATTATTGATCGCGCAGAGTTCTGCCATCAGCCCTTCCATCGCCCCAAACACCGTTTCCATCTGCGGAAATGACATTTCCACGTCAAGCTGGGTAAATTCTGGTTGCCGGTCAGCCCGCAAATCTTCATCGCGGAAACAGCGCACAATCTGAAAATATCGGTCAAAACCGCTGATCATCAGCAACTGTTTAAACAACTGTGGCGACTGTGGCAAGGCATAAAACTCGCCGGGGTGCAGGCGGCTTGGAACGATAAAGTCGCGGGCGCCCTCCGGTGTCGAACGAATCAAACAGGGCGTTTCAATTTCAAGGAACCCCTGACGATCCATATAGCTACGAATCACCGAAGTAATCTTGTGACGCAGGCGGATGTTGGCCTGGAGGCTGGGCCGGCGCAAATCCAGATAGCGATATTTGAGCCGCAAATCTTCAGAAGCACTGGCTGCGCCTTTGTCTTCATCCAGCGGAATCGGAGGTGTTTTCGCATCATTTAAAATAAAGAGCGCATCAACCTGGACTTCGAGTTCTCCGGTCACGATCTTTGGATTGATCCGGTCCGGGGAGCGCAACACGACTTCGCCGCTGACAGCAATCACATATTCATTGCGCACATTTTTGGCCTTCGCATGGGCGGCACCACCCTCACGGTCTTCATTAAACACGACCTGAACAAACCCTTCGCGGTCGCGAAGATCAACAAACGTGAGTGGTCCGTGATCACGGCGGCGGGTCACCCAACCCATGAGCGTTACCCGCTGGCCAACGTGTTCTTTGCGCAGTTCCCCACAATAGTGGGAGCGTTTTAAGTCTCCTAAATGGTCCAACATACTCTTCCTTTGTGTCTAATCTGGATAAGAAAATGAGAAAACGGCAATCATACCTTGTAGGGCGGGAAGGCGTC
>DAOQNB010001079.1:0-2213 GCA_035335845.1 Acidobacteriota bacterium
TCTCAATTCTTCATTCTCAATTCTTCATTCTCAATTCTTCATTCTTCATTCTTCACTATCGGGCGGTTACCAGAACATATTCACCACCAACCAGAGGTCCGGGTTTGTGTAGCCCCCGAATGAGGATCTGAGGAAATCCATTGGTTTGCAGGCGTTCAATGAGTTCATCACGCGTCGGAAATACCTGATCGCTCAAATCAATCATTCGCTCGACATAGCGTGCTCGCCACTGACGATAGGTGGTGAAATTTTTTTGCCAGGCCGGAAACCCACAATACACTTCAACCACCGCCACCAGATATCCGCCCGGGACAATTGCTTCACGCGCCCAGGCAAAAAACTCATCCAACATCAGGGTGGTCGTCGCGGCCCCACAGAGTAACGCACCCAGCTTAAACCCGGCTGGATTTGGTTGTTTGGGAAGTTTGAGCACCTGCCACGTTACCCGATTAAAGCAATCCAGTTCGTGGGCCCGGTGTTGTGACTCGGCCTGTTCGGCGGCACAGACAGCAATGGCGTGTAAATCCAGTTTTCTCGATTTTTGCCACGCGGCGGCCAGCCAGTCAGCGGTCGGTTCCGCTACAATTCCAACGCGTGTCTCGTGGCACACGTTGGCTGCTTCCAGGACCTGGGTTGCCACTTTGGCAAAATCCATCCTGGTTTGGGCTTCAAAGCGTCGCGTGATTTGGGTTGCCGTCGGGGTTGAAGCAGGCATGAAGGTGTGCCGAAAATCAACGCTCGATCATATCGAGCATGCTTCCGCCTCCGCCACCTCCGCCACTACTGCCTGGTGAGTGAGCACCCGTCGGTGTTCCGGGGAAACGATAGGCGCCAGTTTGACGGGCAGATGACGGCGGGGCCGGCGGAGGCTGTGGGGCACTCGGAGGAGCACCATCTTCCATATCATTGAGTTGCAGCAACAGGTTGCCTGGGTTTGAAGCGTAGGCGATGCCATCCTCTTTTGAAACCAAACCGTTTCGGATCATCTTTTCGATGATGCTGTCAAAAGTCTGCATGCCTTCGTTGTCACCGTCCCGCATCGCATCAACCAGTGTTTTTCCGCTGGATTCGCCTTTTTCAATGTATTCGCGGGTCCGCATCGTCGAGCGAAGGATTTCAATGGCAGCAATGCGCCCTTGCCGGTCAGCGCGGGGCATCAGGCGCTGGGAAATAATATAGCGGAACGACTGGGCCAGCCGGGTCCGCACCACATGCTCTTCACTCTTGGGAAAAATCCCGATAATTCGATCAACCGTCTTGGCGGCATCAATAGTATGCAACGTCGAAAGCACAAGGTGGCCGGTTTCAGCCGCTTCCATCGCAATTTCCACCGTTTCACGATCACGCATTTCACCGACCAGAATCACCTTCGGCGCCTGGCGCAACGCTGCCCGTAGCGCCAGGGCAAAGTCTGGCGTGTCGCTATACAATTCGCGCTGGTGAATCGTGCTGTTTTTATGCGGGTGAATAAATTCTATCGGGTCTTCAATCGTGACAATGTGGTAGTACTTGGTCTGATTGATCAAATCAATCACCGCTGCCAGCGTCGAGGACTTTCCACTTCCAGTTGGTCCCGTCACCAGCACAATGCCATTTTTTAACTCTGAAATCTGTTTCAGTTGTGGCGGCAGCGAAAGCTCCTCAAATGACGGAATTCGATTGGGAATCACCCGCATCACAATGGCGTGCGTGCCGCGTTGCATAAAGACATTCACCCGAAACCGGGAACATCCAGGGACGCTATATGACAAATCCGCCGAGCCATTCTTTTCAAGTTTTTCAGCATTATGGGGATTGGCACCGAGCAAAACCTGTGTGATTCCGTGAGTATGTGCCGGTGTTAACATTTCCAGACCCTGGATTTTGACAGCTCGCAACTGCCCCAACAATTCGACTTGCGGTGGCCGCCCAGGCGAAAAAATCAAATCACTGACCTTGTCGGAAACCGACAACATCATTTGCAAAATCTGATTAAAGGTTTGTGCGAAGTTGTTAGCTGTGGACATAGATAGACCGTCTCCCCCCTTGGAGCCTGTTCAGTATAGAAAACCCCGTGCGTGATGAGTCGATTTTGGTTTGAGGATTGAAAACATTTTGGTGTGTGAACCGGCGTGATGTTACTGGATTCTTGACTGTCCCGCAACCAAACATCAATCCGAACGGATGATTTCTTGCCCAGAAATCTCCAGCCAGATTCCTGTATTTTTCCGGCT
>DAOQNB010001080.1:0-2206 GCA_035335845.1 Acidobacteriota bacterium
TCAGAATCACCAGATTTGGTTCGGTAAATGCCAGTCCATACAGGTTTGAAAGCTGTTGCACGCCAAACACACCCGTCAGCGGCAAAATGTGAATGATACCCACCACAATCAGCATGGCTGAAATGATTTTTTGCATGATCTCTCTCTTTGAAGGCATAAGTACAAATCTGGTTTTGCCCAAACTGGTTACTTTGCCATTAAAGCCTGGAACCTTTCTTTAAGCTCAGCCTGGTCAATTTCTTGATATCCTTTTGGTACTTCAAAGAGAGTATCTGGAACCTCTAAGGAAACATTCGTGAGCGAAAATGAAAACTTCTCCCGTGGATTTGAAGTTTCAACTTTAATCAGCAAATCCTGGTAATCGCTTGCAAAGAAGAAATTTATACCATGCGGGTCACGTTTGAAGCGCATTTCATATTTTGTGGTTTGGTAGCCGTTTGTTTGGGCCTGACCCGCATTTTGCACAATGACCTGTCTGGCAAATTTATTGAGTGTTTGCAGGTACTTACTGATATCGAAAGCCTGCAGCATTGGTGCATCCTGGAGTTCAGTGAACGTTTTGGCTTGCGGGTCAAGCACAATGATCGGTTGATCAGGTGATGCAATGACAATCACTTTATACATCCGGGCCCGGTTACTGACTGGTGTTACTGAGTCTTCGAATGGAGCAAACTCATTTCTGATTTTTCCGGATTTTTTGGCAAATGTTTGATGGATAATGTGGTTCATCGCATTCACTTCCATATCTGCCACATAATCCGGCTGGGTAGAAAATTTGCCTACCAGATATGAAAAATCCACGGAAGGCTTTGAGGTTCTGGCTTTGCCTTTCCCTTGTGAGTAACCGGTTTCTGGAATCAAAAGCACCAGAATCAGAAGAACAATGTAGTGCAGCTTTTTTGACATTGGCTGTTCTTTCCTTTTCCCAGGCAGTGCCAGATCCAATCACAACGGAAAAACAAGAATCCTGAAAGTTGGATGGGTGTACTTTAACCTGGGAAAAGTAATCCTTTGAAATTTGGACTGGTCGGGAGATGGTAAGTACAAATGGAATTATTGACAAGTCAACTATCATCCCGCGCTCTCAAACGCCTGTTTGATCCAGCTAATCAGGGCATCATCCACTTCATTAACAGTCGAAAGCCTGACTTTGAAGTTGCACATGCTGTTGGGCGGCATTTCGACCAGCCGATCCGTAGCCGTGAGAGTTTTGGAATTGATGCCGACTTCAATCTGAGTTTTGGTGGCTGGCCCAACCATGGCGAACTGCTTTTTGCGGCGCAGGCTGACGTAGGTTTTCTTCGGTGAAATTTCAAACTCGCCGAATTTGGAAATTTCTGCCATCACTTTGTCGTGAATCGGTCGAAGCGCCGCCTTGGGCCCCGTGTAAAGCCCGGAAACGACGTCATCAGTGGAAAGATTTTGCTCGGCAGCCGCGCTTTGACCGTCGGATTTGAGGACGTGGTGGACCAGCGTGTTGGCGTCTCCGTGTCCCAACCCAAGGTCACGTTTGAGCATATCGCGGATTTCACCATGTTTTGACAACCCGCTGGCCTGGATGATTTGGGCCAGTTCAGCGAGTGACTTTCCACTTCGTTTTTCGATATTGGCAAGCTGGGTGGCCATGGCCTTCGCGACGTCGGTCATATGGATCTCCTTGATTTTAAATCGGTTGAGATAGTTCAGAAATGAGAGGGTGATTTGGAAATAAACAGCCGCCGTATTGTAAATTACCCGGTACTTATTTCAAGGAAATGATTTTGGGGCATTCAGAGAACCCAAAACAACCCGGTCAGGCAATTCAAGGTTGTTTGTCTGGCAATCGTGGAACCCACCGCCCAACCTTTTGGACATAGTGTTCATAAGACGCCCCGAACTGTTTTCGCAAAGCTGGTTCTTCATACAGCGTGATAAAAAGGTGAGTACCGAGGAAAAATACACCGGCTTCAATCAAGATGGCTTGCGATTGAAAGAAAATCGCTTCTCCCAGTAAGACCAGCAAAACGCACACATACATTGGGTTTCGTACCAGGCGATAGAGCCCATGGACGACGAGATGTTTCGGTGGATCAACCGGCGCCAGCGTGCCCCGGCCTTCAGCAAAAAACTGCCAGATACACCTGAGCAGGCCGATGCCTCCCACAACCATCAGTGGCAACCCGAAAAAATGAAGTGGCCCAGGATTCGGTCTGTGTATCACGGGAAC
>DAOQNB010001081.1:0-2202 GCA_035335845.1 Acidobacteriota bacterium
CCGAAACACCAGCGGCCAGAGAATAATCGCCAGGCCGTGGGTTTTCATTTCAAGGGTATGCCGAATGACAACCGTATTTCCCAGACCTTCAAGTACATCCAGGCGATGGTATCCGTCAAAACCTTTGGGGCCGGTGAACCGAAACTTGATTGAATTGCCTGGAGTGTACTCCTCGACATAGTACCTGATTGGACCGTGCCCGCCATCTGCTCCGACGCCGAGTGGACGATCAAATTTCATCGGTGGCCAGAGGCGTTTGGGCCAGAGTCGGTCACCTGGTGAAGCGAGCGTGTCAATCAATGCTCCAACCTGATCAAAGTTCGCCTCAAGTCGGCGTTCGTGGATGTTTAAAACATTCATAGCAGAAGGGTTCAGGGTTCAGGGTTTCTGAAAGGATGAGGGATGAGGGATGAGGGATGAAAGAAATCACCTTGTCACCTTGTCAGGATTTGGGGTTCAGGGTTTGAGTAGAATATATTTTTTGTAATCATTCAACCTGTGGCGAACGCAAATCAGGATTTTCAGGAAGTACTGATCTTCAAGATGGGTGAGATCATTTTTCCCTCAATACTCATGCCAGTTTGTTTTGTGCTGGTACAGGAATTGCACACGTCAGCATGAAAACAAACTCATGTTGAATTTGAAAGTTGGGTTATGGGGAAGTTATTTTATTGATTTTTAATGATTTATCTTGTTCATAGCTCATCATTCATCATTCATAATTTATTCTCGCGGTGAGGAAAATTTACCAATGTCTACGGCACAGCTTGCACAACTGACGTTCGGTGGAGCGACGATGAACGTACCGTTTCACCTGATCCAGAAATACAACCGACCGGGGCCACGTTACACGAGTTACCCGACCATTCCGGAGTGGTCCACTGATTTCAAGGTCGAAGATTTTGAGCAATCCATTGCGCGGACCAATCGGCGTGAGCAACCGCGTCCGGTGTCGCTCTATTTTCACCTGCCGTTTTGTGAGTCGTTGTGTTTGTACTGTGCCTGCACGACGGTCATCACCAAAAATCATGCTGTGGTCGAACCCTATCTGGCGCAAATCAAGCGCGAAGTGGGCTGGGTGAGCGAGCACCTGGATGCCGGACGCCAGGTTGAGCAGATTCACTTTGGTGGAGGGACGCCAACGTTTTTAACTCCGGATCAGTTGGCTGATCTCTACGGGGCGATTTCCAGCCAGTACCGGATTTCACCGACCGCCGAAATCAGCATCGAAATTGACCCACGGGTGACATCTCCTGAACATTGCCGGACGCTCCGTGAATTAGGCTTTAATCGGGTGAGTTTGGGCGTGCAGGATTTCAGTCCCGAAGTCCAGAAAACAGTCCATCGGATTCAATCTTATGCCATGGTCAAGCAGTTGAACGACACCTGCCGTGACCTTGGGTTTGACAGCATCAACATTGATTTAATTTATGGCCTGCCGCACCAGACGCTCGAAAGCTTTTTGGCGACGGTTGATCAAGTGATTGAAATTCAACCAGATCGGATTGCGCTCTTCAGTTATGCCCACGTGCCCTGGATGAAGCGCCAGCAAAAAATTCTGGAAAAGCATCTGCCGCCAGGCGAAGTCAAATTTGAGATTTTTACCCAGGCCATCGCCAAATTGACTGGAGCCGGGTATCGCTATGTTGGCATGGACCACTTTGCGCTGGAAAAAGACGAATTATGCCGTGCCCAGGATGACCGGACGCTCCATCGAAATTTCCAGGGCTACACGACTAAGGCAAATTGTGATTTGTTTGGTTTTGGAATGAGTTCAATCAGTGGGTTGGAAGACACTTACGCCCAGCACTGGCATACGCTGCCGAATTACTATGAAACCGCTCACAAAGAAGCCTGGCCATTGATGCGTGGATGCCAGTTGACCGCTGACGATAAGCTCCGCCGGGCCGTCATCAGCCGCATTTTATGCCACACGCTGCTGGTGAAGTCGGAAATTGAACGAGAGTTTGGAATTTGCTTTGATCGTTATTTTGCTCCTGAACTCGAAACATTGACCGAACTCGAACAAGATCAACTGGTTACAGTATCATCTGATCGAATCGAAGCGACGCCGCTGGGGCGAATTTTGATCCGGAACATTGCCATGATCTTTGACGCCTACTTGAAGAAACCGGTTGAACAACGGTTTTCGAAGACGCTGTAAGACCAGGGCTGAAGAAATCGGGCTGAAGAAGTCGGGCT
>DAOQNB010001082.1:0-2197 GCA_035335845.1 Acidobacteriota bacterium
ACATCACGTTGCTGTTGTTTCCAACCGATTTGATAAGGAGACTTACCATGAGCGAACGCAAAATCCTGACTGATGAATCAGGTGCGCCAGTTGTTGATAACCAGCATTCCCAGACTGCCGGTCCAAATGGCCCGGTCCTGCTGCAAGACCATCACCTGGTTGAAAAACTGGCCCGCTTTAATCGTGAAAAAATTCCTGAACGGATTGTCCACGCCCGTGGCTCGGCAGCTTACGGCTACTTTGAAGTCACCCACGATGTCACCCAATGGACCAAAGCGAAATTCCTGAGTGAAATTGGCAAACGAACCGAAGTCTTCCTGCGCTTTTCAACCGTAGCGCTCGAACTTGGGTCAGCCGATACGGTGCGTGATCCGCGCGGGTTTGCCGTCAAGTTTTATACCGAAGAAGGCAACTATGATCTGGTGGGCAACAACACACCGATCTTTTTTATTCGGGATCCACAGAAATTCCCTGATTTCATTCATTCACAGAAACGCGATCCCTACACCCACGTGCAGGATCCCAACAACGCCTGGGATTTCTTTTCTCATTCGCCGGAATTGACCCATCAGTTCACCTGGCTTTACGGAGATCGCGGCATCCCTTACTCATACCGCCATATGGACGGGTTTGGGTCGCACACGTTTCAATGGCTGAATGCCCAGGGTGAAGCCTTTTGGGTGAAATATCACTTCAAGACCGACCAGGGAATTAAATGCCTGCCTTCGGCTGAAGCCGCCCGGATTGCTGGTGAAAACCCGAATTTCCATCACCTGGACCTGCTCCACGCGATTGACCGGGGTGATTTTCCATCCTGGACGCTCAAAATGCAGATTATGCCGGTGGCTGATGCGGCACACTACCGGTTCAACCCATTTGATTTGACCAAAGTCTGGCCATATGCCGACTACCCACTGATCGAAGTTGGAAAACTGGTGCTCAATCGCAACCCGGACAACTATTTCGCCGACGTTGAACAATCAGCTTTCAACCCGGCGAATTTTGTCCCTGGCATTGGCCCATCACCAGACAAGATGTTGCAGGGCCGACTGTTTGCCTATGGAGACGCCCACCGGTACCGGCTTGGCGTCAACCATACCCATCTCCCCGTCAATCGCCCCCACGCCACCGAAGCCCACAACTATGGTCGCGATGGTGCAATGCGTTTTGACGGCAATGGCGGACGGTCAAAAAATTATGAACCTAACAGCCACGGCGGGCCTGTCCAATCAAACGAGCCGCATTATGCCGGGATTCCAGTTCAAGGCGTAACTGGTTCACACGCATGGGAACATCATGCCGAAGGTGATGACTTCGTTCAGGCCGGGAGTCTCTACCGCGTGATGAGCGAAGAGGAAAAAGACCGGCTGATTGCCAATCTGGCTGGAAGTCTGGCTCAGGTACAGCGTGAAGATGTGATCCAACGCAGCATCAGCTATTTCCGCAAAGCCGATGCCGACTATGGCGAACGACTCGCCCAGGCAGTTCAGGCGTTACGTTCAGCTTCATAAGTACCCAGGGATGGCACCCAGTTCTGTGACTGAAGTGCGATAGCGATGCTCTTTCATACCAAACTGTAAGACTGAGGAAATCTAATTTCCTCAATTGTTTAGCCTTTGCTGAGGCAAGAGGTTGGGTTACAATCGAAAACGATCTTCCGCTTTCAAAACATCCAGCCCCTTTGCCCCAGCCGAGGTTTTTATGTCACACGTTCTCACCCTTCGCCTTGTTCTTCTGCTGATGCTTGTCTGTTCTCTGTTTTTCACCACCGCGATTCAACCTGTCAACACCCAGCAAACAGAGTTACGCACCGTAGTTGACTATTTCCTGGCCTTGCCTGACCGGTATGCTGGCGAGACCACTCGTGAAGAACGCAAACAACTGGTTTCGGAAGACTCTGGCCGATTGATAGCCAAAGATTTGAAAAATGGATATCTCGCCATTTCAGGCGATGGTGGGTCACCGGGTTTTATTGTGGCCATTTTCAAAAAGCCGGACGGGAAATATCTGGTCGGCGTGAACCCGTACTTTGAAATGGGCGAAGATTTTTTCATTCTTTCCTTCGAAAATGGAAAATGGATCAACTTCACCCGAATGGTGATTCCGGGGTACGATCCCAAATTGCACTATGTGCTCCCCCAATATGGAACCACCATCAAAGTGCAAAATCAGGCAGAAAAAGATTTGTATGAACTGG
>DAOQNB010001083.1:0-2192 GCA_035335845.1 Acidobacteriota bacterium
GATGATGCAGGTTCCGCCCGTCCTGATTTCAACTCCGTTAAAGCTCTTGCTGTTTGTGATGGTTGACGGGTGGTATCTGATCATCGGTTCGCTGGTGAAAAGTTTGTTGTAATGCCATTTTGCAATGAAGTAACACCATATTTTCCTGAACCCTGACTGGTATGAGCCAGCCCGGTCAGATCGGAATTGAACGCCCGGCAGGGCATTGTCACAGCGGCCCAACTCGCAGGGAGGTGCGTTCCTTGATCCCTGGTCTGGTTGCGGAAGTTAAATCAACTCTGAGTTCCGCCCTTTCAAAAATTGGAAATTCGTTATGCTGAGTCCCAAATTGCCCGTTATCGCCCCGAAAAGTTCATCTCGGAAACCGTTTTTTCTGGAGGCCGGCCTCCTGCTGATTGTGGTGGGACTGAACCTGCCGGGTTGGCCGGGTGTGGCCGCCGCCCAGGAGCTGCGCCCGCGCCGTGTCCAGCCCGTCAACACCGCTGAAGCTCGACCTTATTTGACCCGGAACCCTGATGATTCGGCGCCGACGTCAAGGCTTCAGCCTGTCAAAATGATGGACCTGGATAAAACTCCAGCTTCTGACGAGAAACTGACAGTTCGGGTCAAGGATATTTCAAATATCGAAGGGGTGCGCAACAACCAGTTGATCGGATATGGCATTGTGATTGGACTCAATCGGACCGGAGACCGGGTACAACAAAATCTGTATTCCCGGCAATCACTTCAGAATTTGCTCGAACGAATGGGAATCTCAGCCCGGGCCGATTCGATGAAGCCTGAAAATATGGCGACAGTCCTGGTGACCGGTACCTTGCCACCCTTTGTCCGACCTGGATCCACCATTGACGTCACCGTCTCATCACTGGCTGACGCCAAAAGTCTGGCTGGCGGCACCTTGATTTTATCACCGCTCAAAGGCATTGACGGACAAATTTATGCGGTTGCCCAGGGGGCAATCTCAACTGGTGGCATTGCCGCTGGCCGAAATGGATCATCGGTTGAAATCAATCACCCAACTGTTGGGAGAATTCCCAATGGCGCCATTGTTGAGCGCACGGTAGCGGCTGATCTGGGCGACACGCTGACCCTGGTTTTAAATGAAACCGACTTTACCACGGCTTCCCGACTTCAACAGACCATTAATGCAACCTTTGGCGCAGGAGTTGCAAGGGCAATAGATGGACGCAATGTGGCGGTCCAGCTTCCATTTCAATGGAAGGACAATCGTGTCGGTTTTATCGCTGAACTGGAGTCGCTCAAAGTACAACCAGATGGAATTGCCAGGGTGATCATTAATGAACGAACCGGAACCATTGTCATGGGTCATCAGGTTCGGTTGTCGGCGGTGGCGATTTCTCAAGGCGGAGTCACGGTTCGCATCGGCACTGAATATGATGTTTCCCAACCGGAACCCCTCTCAAGTCAGGGCAATACCGTTGTGACCCCTCGAACCACCGTCAGTGTTGAAGAACGCAAAGCCAGATCAGTGGTGTTACCTGATGGGGCAACGATTGAGGAAGTCATCCGTGGCCTGCGAGCGGTCGGGGTGACCACCAACAACATTATCAGCATCCTGCAGGCGATCAAGTCTGCCGGTGCTCTGAAAGCTGAGTTGGAGATGCAATAATATGGAACCAACTATTCAATTTTCCAACATTTCCATTTCTGAAGCCAACGGGGTGGGCGCCACCAACTCACCCACCCGGGAAAGCCAGGCTGGGCGACAGGCCGCCCAAGAATTTGAATCCCTGATGCTGTCACAGTTAACCTCGGCGCTGCATCCGGTCAATGACGATGAAGAGGAAGAAGGTGGAGGCGGTGAAAAGGATTTTGTTCGCCAGATGGTGACCGAACAACTTGCCAAAAATCTGGCTGAGCAGGGCGGGCTGGGGGTTGGCAATCTGCTGGCAAAGTATGTTGATGACGGGTCTGGGGCTGCCGCGTCTGGAAAATCAATCGAACGGGCAATTGAAACGGCGCGAGAACTGCGTGATGGATCGGCTCATCCTCTCGGACGTAGAGAACCTCCGGCGCTTGTCCCTTCGCCAAAACCTGATGCCTTGACCCCAAATGTAATTACCCGACCGCGCCGGGTGACCGGGCTCAATCCTAAACCACTGGAATCAACCCTCAGCCAGTCGGCCAGCCTGTCCAGTTCGCAAGGGTGTGGGATGTCTCCGTTATCCACA
>DAOQNB010001084.1:0-2188 GCA_035335845.1 Acidobacteriota bacterium
GCCATTGAAGATGCTGGAATGCGCCGTGTGTACTCAATCCGCGTTGATAGCGAATGTCACTCATTTGTGGCCAATGGCTTTGTCAATCACAACACAGAAATTCGTCTCGCCCGCGTAGCAGAGGCGATGCTGGCGGATATTGATAAAGAAACGGTGGATTTCCAGCCCAATTATGATGAATCGCAGTGGGAGCCGATGGTGTTGCCGGTCCGCTTCCCTAATTTGCTGGTGAATGGCTCATCCGGAATTGCTGTCGGGATGGCCACCAATATTCCGCCGCACAACCTGGGCGAAATCATTGACGCCACCATTCATCTGGTTCAAAAACCTGCCGCCACGGTTGAAGATTTGATGAAATTTGTCCAGGGGCCTGACTTCCCGACCGGTGCCTTTATCTGTGGCCGAAAAGGGATTTTACAGGCGTACCTGACCGGACGTGGTTCAGTCACCATGCGGGCCCGGGCGGCAATTGACTACGTTGGGAAAAATGGTGGTGAACGTCAGGCAATTGTCGTCACCGAACTTCCCTATCAGGTCAATAAAGCCAAACTGATTGAAAAAATTGCCGAACTCATCACTGACAAAAAAATTGAAGATATTTCGGATCTGCGTGACGAATCTGACCGCGATGGAATGCGCATTGTGATCGAACTCAAACGCAGCGCCGTCGCCCAGGTGGTGCTCAATAACCTCTATAAACAGACCCAGATGCAGTTGAACTTTGGCACCATCAATCTGGCGATTGTCAACGGACAACCACGGGTGCTCAACCTGGTTGATACCTTGCAATTGTTTATTGACCACCGCAAAGACGTGGTGCGCCGCCGAACACTCTTTGAATTGCGCAAAGCCGAAGCCCGCGCCCATATCCTCGAAGGTCTCAAGAAAGCGCTCGGGATTCTGGACGAAGTGATTGCGCTGATTCGAGCCGCCAAACAGCCCAAGGAAGCTAAAGAAGGACTCGTCCAGAAGTTTGGTTTTACCGAAATCCAGGCCCAGTCAATTCTGGATATGCAGCTCCAGCGGCTGACTGGCATGGAACAACAGAAAATCGTTGAGGAATACACCAACATCATCAAACGTATTGCCGAACTCAACGAAATCCTGGCCAATGAAACCGTGCTCAAGAACCTGATTATTAAAGAGTTAACTGATGTCAAACGCGAATTTGCCAATGAGCGTCGGACACAAATCGTTGATGAAGAAACCGAACTCACCATCGAAGACCTGATTCCGGATGAAGAAGTCGTCATCACCATCACCCACGGTGGCTACATCAAGCGCACACCGCTTTCGTCGTATCGCACCCAGCGACGCGGCGGCGTTGGTCGGCGCGGAATGGCGACCAAGGCCGAAGACGTGCTCGATGCGATGTTTATTGCTTCGACGCACAGCTATATGCTGATCTTCACCGATAAGGGGCAGGTCTATAAAGTCAAGGTTCACGAAATTCCAGATGCGGCTACCGCCGGACGCGGCAAAGCGATTGTTAATCTGGTCGAATTGCCGCAGGGTGAAAAAGTTGCGGGCATGTTCCCAATTCGGGAGTTTGCCGAAGGCCGCTATGTGGTGATGGTGACCCGGCGCGGCATCATCAAGAAAACCGAACTCACCGAATTTGCCAACATCCGGTCAAACGGCATCATCGCCATGAGCATTGAAGACGGCGATGTGTTGATGGGCATCCAGATGAGTGACGGCAACAAACACATTCTGCTCTCGACCTATCACGGAATGGCAATTCACTTTAAGGAAACCGATGTCCGGGCCATGGGACGCGGCGCCTACGGGGTGATCGGCATCAACCTCCGACAGGATGACTATGTCACCGGAGTTTCCGTGGTGGACGGAACAGAACACATCCTGGCGCTTTCAGAACTCGGCCTTGGCAAACGCACGCTGGTAAGTGAATACCCGCCTCAAAGCCGTGGTGGGGTAGGGGTCATCAATATGAAAGTCACAGATCGGACGGGTGGTGTCATCACGGCGCTTCCGGTCAAAAACGACGATCAATTGATGGTGATTACCCAGCAGGGACAGGTGGTTCGGATCGAAGTCGAGCCAATCCGTGAAACAAGTCGCTCAGCTCAGGGAGTCAAAATCATCAACTTGAGCGAAGGCGACCGTGTGGTTTCAGCCTCATTGATTGATATGCAGAATGCCGAGACGAGCGAATAGGTTCTTGGTG
>DAOQNB010001085.1:0-2175 GCA_035335845.1 Acidobacteriota bacterium
ACCGCCTGCGGATTGGTCACGTGACGGAGAATAATTTTTCCGGATGAGGACGCACTATCAATCACCACATCACCAATACCCAACATTCGGTTTAACAATGTGATTTGAGTTGAAACATCCTGTATTTTTTGGAGCGGGATGTTTTGGGTCCGTTTCACCAGAAGTCCAGTTTGAATTTCGACTTTCTCAGACGTTAACGTATAAGTTTCGATTTGCCGTAAAATGTGGTTGTAAATCGGATTGAGAAACAGCACCACGACCCCAAATCCAACCACCCAGGGAATCAAATTACTCAGCCACTCCCAGGCTTTCCCGGCAATCATCGCCCCCAGAATCACAATCACCACCGATAGAATGGCCGCCACCGTATATCGCACCCCAACAAAAATAAAACTGGGATGCATCACCGAATGAACCACTTCGGCTGGCAATGGCGCACCGTGCGGCGCCAGCGTGCCCGCTTGCGATGGGGCACCCAGCACGGCACCACACAAATTACAAAACCGGCTCCCGTCAGGAATCACCTGACGACATTGAGGACAGTACATGGAGAGACTCGCTGATTGAAGAAGATGACTGGATGGCGACATCTTACCACAGTTTTTGGGGAATGAACGATTAGAGCTTCCCTTTCAAAGAGTCAAGTACTTGATCTGATGGATGTTACAAATGACGACCGACTGGTTGTGGCTTGAGCTTTTTTCAATTCCCCGATTAGACACCACTCAGGGCAGGAAGTTCCAAAAGTCGTAAAAGTTTCGCATCCAGATTTGAGATTGGGCGTTTTTCGACTACCCTGGATAGACCAGCGCTGACATGAATGTTGTGAACCAGTTGATTTCTCATCAAGTTAGCGCTATGAAACCAGAACCGGCGCTCCCATCGCCATCATCGCTCAAAAACCCAGTATGGTATCAGTCCCAGGTTGTGCTGGTTGAGTTTTCAGTGATTTCCGAATCCGGTCAAATTTATGAAAATCAAGCCCCCTGAATACAACGACCCGCTGCTCTCCCGAACAGAGGATGAAGCGTTCCGAGGCTCGCAATTGCTGCGTTCGTTTTTGCGCAACCTGCCACTGCCCTCACCGCAGGAGATCTTCACCAAACTGGAACAATTAGGCTATCACGGTCAGGTGGCGCAGCGCCGGGCGGTCTCTTTAATGGCCTACCGCCACGTCAAACGACTCAAACGCCTGCACGTTGATGGCGAACCCCTGCGCAAATTACCGCCCAAGCAAAATGTACTGATGATTGGTCCGACCGGATGTGGAAAAACGTTTCTGGTTGAATTGCTCTTTCAACATATTTTCCGGCTGCCGACCGTGATTGTGGACATCACCAGTTTTACCGAAAGCGGTTATGTCGGCGATGATGTCCGGACGATCCTCACTCGACTGATCAGCGCTTCGGGCGACGACCCGGAACTGGCGTCGTGTGGTGTGATTTGTCTGGATGAATTTGACAAGTTGTCGGCATCAGGCAGCAATGCCCGGTTTGCTGGTCAGGGAACGACCAAAGATGTTTCCGGGTACGGAGTCCAGCGCGAATTGCTCGCCATGCTTGAAGGCACCGAGGTGATGGTGCCCATGGATTATGGTTATTCAGCCTATGGCCAGCGAACCGAACTCTCAACCCGCAATATTCCCTTTATTGCCTGTGGTGCGTTTTCCGGATTTGAAGAGTTACTCAAAACCAACCGTACGGCGATTGGGTTTCAATCCAGCGAAGGCGTCGGAACGGAACTCACACTTGATGAAGTTGGCTCATTTCAAAAGTATGGCTTCTTACCTGAATTGATTGGACGGTTTTCGAGAGTCGTGAATTTTCCACCCCTCCCACCTGAAACCCTGCGTCAGATTCTCATCGAAAACCTGCTCCCCCAATTTATCAATGAATTTCAGGCTGAAGGGCTGCAACTCACTTTTACAGAAGAAGCTTTCTCCCATTTGATTCACCGGAGCCTCAAGCGCGGCACCGGGGCGCGCGGGCTCCATACCGAACTGGTTGCCGCGGTTGAACAGGTGGCATTTAACACGTTTGGGCAAATTACCGAGGCTGAAGTCATCATTTCAGCCAACAGCGGCGCCATCACCAGTGACATCAAGCGCGTGGCCAAACCGTAGTTCCGGGTTCCGGGTTCCGGGTTCCGGGTTCCGGGTTCCGGGTTCCGGGTTCC
>DAOQNB010001086.1:0-2173 GCA_035335845.1 Acidobacteriota bacterium
GGGGTCTGGAAATTCTCGATGCGCCCAGTTTAATTCTTGTATGTGGTGCGTTTGGGGCAGTGGCAGGGTGTTTTTTCACTGATTTCACCACAAGCGCTATTCTGCGCCGAAATAGCTATCTTGCGGTTGTTGGTCTGTTGATCCTGGCACCGGTGAATGCCTCAACCAAGCTGGGGATTCGCCCCTATTATGAAAAGCGATGGGTAGGCCGCGCAAAAGTGGCCAGTGTGGCTGAAAGATGGAACTCCCATTCGAAAGTTGCCATTCTGCCAATGGTTGAAGGGGTGCCTCAGTATTGGGGGCCCAGCCCACTCGCCCCAACCACGATCATCCGGCAACATTATATGGATATTGATGGCGAGGCGGGCACGACGGTTCGGCAGTTTAACTCGCTTCAAGATATTGATCACCTGCGGTATGACATTACAGCCATGGCCTATTACTTACGCCCAACAGGAGGGGCCTGTATTATCGGGGTGGGGGGTGGTAAGGATCTTCAAACAGCCGTGCTGTTCGGCCATGAGCGGGTAACGGGGGTTGAAGTCAACCCAATCTTTATTGATCTGCTCCAAAACAGATTTCGTGACTTTGCCGGGCTGGCCAATAACCCCAAAGTCAGCCTCGTTGTTGATGAAGCCCGAAGCTATCTCTCACGAACCCCAGCGACCTATAGCGTTCTGCAAATGTCACTGATTGATACCTGGGCAGCCACCGGGGCTGGGGCGTTTTCACTTTCAGAAAATACTCTTTATACCACTGAAGCGTGGGTCAGCTTTTGGAATCGGCTCAATGATCAGGGAATCTTTACGGTATCCCGCTGGCACAACCCACAAGACATTGGTGAAACTGGACGCATCTTGAGTTTGTCAATGGCGATGTTGCTTCAAGTTGGGGTTGCCCAGCCGTCGCAACATATTGCCGTCGTGACAACCGATAATATTTCCACGTTACTCATCAGTAAGCACCCATTCACTGAATCTGAACTCCAACAATTACAGTCCACCTGCCAGAACTTGAAATTCAAACTTTCAATTGCACCAGGACTTAAATCCAATCTGAACATCCTGAATCAAATTGTTGCAGTCAGGTCAGCAAGTGAGCTGGCATCTATCGTTGAGAGTGCTCCGCTCAATTACTCTCCGCCGACTGATGAAAATCCCTACTTTTTTAATATGTTGCGGTTGAGGAACCTGACCCAATCACTTGACTCAACCGGGGTGATCAAGGGCAATATGATTGCTACCCTGACACTGATCGTTCTGATTCTCTCCCTATCAGTTCTGACCGTCATCACAATTGTCCTTCCGCTCCTGGTCCGTCGCACCCCCAGCAATGAAGGGAACTCAGCCAGCCAGATTCGATGGGCAGGGATCCTCTTTTTCTCATTGATTGGGGCTGGCTTTATGCTGGTTGAGATTGCCCTTATCCAGAAGCTATCAGTTATCCTTGGACACCCAATTTATGGGCTAGGCGTTTTGTTGTTTACTATTATTCTAAGCACCGGTGCTGGCAGTTTACTCAGTGAGCGATTGCCAATTGACCGATCTCCCTGGATTTACATCTTTCCGATCTTGACAGCTAGTGGGATTTTCCTGACTCAATTCCTTTTGCAACTTGGAACAGCGTCTCTCATTGTCTCTCCATTATCGTATCGCATCGGGGCCTCAGTCCTGTTGATCTTTCCGCTCGGCCTCTTAATGGGATTCTTTTTCCCAACCGGAATGAAACTTGCCCAACAGTATGAAGCAGAGGCAACCCCCTGGTACTGGGCCTTAAATGGCATTTTTGGACTGCTCAGCTCGGCAATCGCTGTTTTTCTTTCTATTTACTTTGGAATTTCAACCAATTTCTACCTGGGACTGGTCATTTATGCACTGCTTCCACTGTGTCTTTGGAAAATGATTCAGGTTCCCCAGAGTCCACCTCTGGCTGAGAAACCCCAAGGGGAATGAAACCAAAATCAGGGCACCGACCTCACCTTACAAAGTACCTGAGGGCGGTGACTTCCCACGTAGATGGTGGCAATCATGACTACGATGAGTTTGTTCTAACTCTTTCCTGTGGTTAAATTATGTGAGTGCCCAACATTATGGTTTCTCTATTTCAGTCATCAGGATCTCGGAGTCAGACGCATATGTTTTATTTCACCAGAGTTTCGTTCACAAGTGTGCTG
>DAOQNB010001087.1:0-2172 GCA_035335845.1 Acidobacteriota bacterium
CAGGTGATGGTGACCTGATCGCCGGCGGTAATGGTTTCGCCACCATTTGGAGCAATGACCTGGACGGCTGGTTCAACACTGTCGGCTGGTTTGGGGCGCACGGTGATGGTA
This sequence comes from Acidobacteriota bacterium, assembly GCA_035335845.1. GTDB lineage: Bacteria > Acidobacteriota > Blastocatellia > Chloracidobacteriales > Chloracidobacteriaceae > JACQXX01. The sequence goes on from DAOQNB010001087.1 coordinate 112, forward strand.
AACGAACATTCGGCGCTGCCATCGGCTGTTCGACTCCTGACGGTCGTGGTGCCGACTGCAAACGTTGATCCAGAAGCTGGCGTCGAAGTGACCGTTCCGCAGTTGCCGCTGGTTTGAGGTGCTGAGAAGGTCACTGCTTCTGAGCCGTTGCCGTCTTCATCCGTAACCGTGATGTCATTTGGACAGGTCAGGGCACATGGTTCATTTTGCGGGCCCAGAATGCGAAACACTTCGCCGCCCTGGCTGATGACATACAGTTCACCCTCGGAATCTTCGCCAAACGACGTGATATTGAGGTTGCTGTCAGGGGCGCGGACTTCAAACGACCGTCCGTTTCGATAGCCGAAAATCACGCCGGAACAATAATCGCCATAAAAATAGATGCCATCGAGTGATGGAAACCGGCTTCCGCGATAGACATAGCCGCCAGTGACCGAACAGCCAACCGAATGATCATATTCGGCTATCGGCAGCGTCAGACCAGTCCGGTTACAGTTGGTTGACGGGTTAAAACAATCCGAGGCTTCCATAACTCGCCAGCCGTAGTTCCCACCCCTGGTGATGATATCAATTTCTTCAAGGCGATTTTGGCCGACGTCTCCGGCATAAAGTTCGCCGGTTTTCCGATCAAAAGAGAACCGGAAAGGATTGCGCAGCCCCACGGCATAAATTTCATCCCGCCCACGAGTTGACCCAAAGAAGGGGTTATCGCCCGGTGAGCTATAAGGATTTCCGGAATCAACGTTGATGCGCAGAAATTTTCCAAGGAGGCTGTCTACGTTCTGGGCATTGTTTTGCGGGTCACCAGCCGATCCGCCGTCACCCATCCCGATATAGAGAAACCCGTCCGGCCCAAACTCGACCATGCCGCCATTATGATTGGCAAAGGGCTGTGGGATCGTGAGCAGGATGCGCTCGGCGTTGCTGGCCAGATTAGGGTTGCTGGCACTGGCCTGGTACTCGGCAATTACCGTGGCGCCATCAGGTCGCCGGGTGTAGTTCACAAAAAAACGGCGATTGGTTGCAAATTCTGGATGAAATGTGAGTCCAAGGAGGCCGCGTTCTCCACTAAAAATCAATTGTGAGGAAATATCCAGAAATGGTGTTTCCAGCAACGTCCCATTTTGAAAAATACGGATCCGTCCAGGCTGTTCGACCAGAAACAACCGGCCACTGGTGTCGCGGGCATGCGTGGCCAGGAGCGGGCTTGATAACCCTCCGACCACGCGTTCAAGGGTGATGGTTGGCGTGGCTGCCTGACGCGTCCTGGTGGGGTACCCCAGATTGAAAGCGGGCGTTGAATTTGAGAGAAGGTGCAGGTGAATTCCAAGGATGCTGGTGACAAAACACCATACCCACGGCTTGCGAACCAAAGCCTGACGTAACATAGGATTCCTTTCTACAATGCCAGTTTAAACCAACAACCGGCTGATGTAGTGTTGACAAATGTTCGTTTTCGGTGGGCAGCTTCAACTGAAGAATAAAGAATGAAGAAAAAGCTAAATGATTTATTGACAAGAGATAGCTTATTCACAATTCTGAATGGCAGTCGGCAATCGCTTGACGTGTGTTTGAGTCAAACTGAAGCAATCGGGTTTGCTTTTTTTGGGACCGCCCTGAGTGACTACCAGCGGCGGCGCTGGTCGCTCCGACGAACTTCCTGGATTTCGTCGTCTTTGCTGCGGGTGCGTGGTCCGCGTTGTTCTTCCAGTTCGCTTACGCCAGTTCGCCGTCGAAGCAACCGCATGGCGTGGTCGCGCATGCGTTTGGTCTCGCGGCGGCCATCTTCATATTCAATTTCGACGGCCCCGTTCTCACCAGCCGTTACGATTCGAACCACTTCGCCATAGAGCATACCGTTTGGCGTGGCAAATGAAACTTCGTCTCCGACACGATATTCAGTAAATTTTTTCTGATCAGTACCCATAAACCCTCCTGATGTCGAATGAAGAATTGAGAATGAAGAATGAAGAATGAAGAATGTATCTGGTGCTTGGTGCCTGGTACCTGGTGCTTAGGAATCAATACTTTCGAAGAAGAACCAAGAACCAAGAACCAAGA
>DAOQNB010001088.1:0-2166 GCA_035335845.1 Acidobacteriota bacterium
CCATTCTATTTGGAGAACTGAAAAAATTTGGGTAATGACAAGGTTCCGGGTTCCGGGTTTTCGAAAAAACCTACCTCACCAAACCAGCACTGTTCTTTTCGTCTTTTTTGTCCTGTTTGTCCTGTTTGTCCTTTCCCAAACCCTGAACCCTGAACCCTGAACCCTAATTATGTCTTTCGACCGCTATTCACGACACATTTTGTTTTCAGGCATTGGCAAAGCTGGTCAGCACCGATTGCTTGATAGCCGGGTGGCCATTTTGGGCTGCGGAGCGCTTGGCTGTATGCAGGTGGAATCGCTGGCCAGAGCCGGTGTTGGGTTTTTGCGCATCATTGACCGGGATTTTATTGAATTTTCTAACCTTCAGCGGCAGGTGTTATTTGACGAAGCCGATGCTGAACAACAGCTTCCAAAAGCAATCGCTGCTAAAAATCATATTCATCGGATTAACTCAGAGATTCAGGTTGAAGCCGTGGTCACCGATGCGCGTGCGGCCAATATCGAAGAACTCATCACCGATGTGGATCTGGTCATTGATGGGACTGACAACTTTGAAACCCGGTTTTTGCTCAATGATGCCTGTGTCAAACAGGGTCGGCCCTGGATTTACGGAGCAGCTGTCGGGGCCTATGGGTTAACGATGACCATTCGACCAGGCCAAACTCCCTGTTTACGCTGTGTTTTGGGGGAGAATCCGCCGCCGGGGTCGTCTCCGACCTGTGACACGGCTGGAATTATTTTGCCGGCGATTGCAATGATTGCTTCAGCCCAAATTACAGAGGCACTCAAGCTGCTCACCGGACAGGTTGAAAAATTGCGCGGCACGCTCTGGCAAATTGACCTGTGGGAAAACACGGTTCGGTCAACCAAACTGGATGGGGTACGAGAGGCAGGCCAGTGCCTGTGCTGTGTTCAAGGCACGTATGAATACCTTGATACCGCCACCAGCCAGCTCACCGCCATGTTGTGCGGACGTGGGGCAATTCAGATCACTCCCGCCACCCAGGCCAAAGCAAAACTGGATTTGCAGGAACTGGCAACACGGCTTCAACCTGTCGGAGAGGTCAAAGCCAATCCTTTTTTGGTGAAATGTCGCATCGGAGCGCATGAATTGACGATTTTTTCTGATGCCCGTGCCATTATCAAAGGAACCGATGATCTCTTGACCGCACGCAGCCTCTACGCCAAATATGTCGGAGTGTGAAACATTGTCATCCAATCAATATTTGCTGCCTCAGCAATTGGTTTTGATTGGTGCAGATACACGCTATCATTCAGACACGCATCCAGCCTGAAAACTACCTGACTGAAAACCGCAGACCTCGTCATCTCTCAATCAAAAAAACCGCCTGAAGGCGGAACTCTCAACTCCTTTTCCGAGGAAACTTCCAATGATCAATAAACAAAGTCGTCTGGCAATCAGCATGATGGGCGAACGCCCTGAAAAATATGATTGGGTCACTGGTGAAATCCTGGTCGAACGGTATGGGCAGTCCCATCCGCATTTTCTTTTAAAACAAAATGACCGGGTGCTGGCCAAAATTGACTGGCCTTTTGCTCGACGGGGTAACTACACCTCAACTGATGGTTCCGTAGATCTGGATTTAGTCGTGTCACAGATGGGCCGGACACTGGTTGCCAAGGACCTGATGAGTCACATGTCAACGTTGCACGTCAAACGGACAATGAACCGGAAACACTCTAAGTTGATGATTTGCCTGTCAGATAGCGACTGTTTTTTGATTAAACCCCAGATTGATCGCACCAAACCCTGGCGCTTTTCGCTGCACATCACCAAGCAATTTTATTCATCAGAACTCTTTGATATCGAGATCCTGACCAGCCAGGAAAAAGCCCGTCGCCGTCGCCGACACGACGCCCGCGTGGTGGCAAAAATCTTTATCAACCCGATCATGCGGTGGGAAGGCCGCCACTTTCACCATTTGATGGCGCTGGTGGTTGGACGCATTATTTTTATTGGCAAACACGATAAATTTCACTTTGACTCAGTCCATAACCAGTACTTTTCAGTCGAGGGCGCCAACGTCGTTTCACAAAAACGGCGGAACCATCATTTTCAAGACCGGCAATTCCTGCTCTAAACCAAATCAATGAAGAATGAACAATCCTTTTAGTCGTTAATTCTTGGTGCTTGGTTCTTGGTGC
>DAOQNB010001089.1:0-2150 GCA_035335845.1 Acidobacteriota bacterium
AATCATCCATTTAATAAGGAAGCACTCTCCAATGGAACGAATCACATTTAACCCGGACCAGTGCGGTGGGCGGCCCTGTATTCGAGGCATGCGCATCCGGGTGACGGACATTCTTGACCTCTTTGCAGCAGGGTTATCCCCAGAGCAAATTCTGGAAGAAATGCCTGATCTTGAAATGGCTGATTTACAAGCAGCACTGTCCTATGCAGCACGTAAACTCGATCACCCGGTACTGGCAGCATGATCCTTTGGGTAGACGCACAATTTTCACCAGCGATTGCCACCTGGATGCAAACCACGTTTGGCATAGAAGCTTATGCTTTGCGTGACATTGGTTTACGGGATGCAACCGACCTGGAAATCTTCAGTCAGGCGAAAGCAGTTGGAGCAGTCATTCTGACCAAAGACCGCGATTTTATTGAATTACTCGACCGACTTGAGCATCCTCCAAAAGTCATTTGGATTACCTGCGGCAACACATCAAACCAACGGTTAAAAGAAATATTGGGAAGCCAGTTTCTAAAAGCCCTTGCCTTGTTGGAAGGTGGGGAAACTTTGGTTGAAATTACGGGAATGTGACCAAGATTCTTTTTTGCCCTCTCCCCGCTGTACTCTATGCCATACTTCACCCGCCTACTTCCATTTTTTCTATTGGTCTGGGTATTGATTCAGCCGATTGCCTTATTGGCTGATGGGCCGCAACCACTTTCTGAAAAAGAAGTTACCCAACTGGCAGCCTTTTTGAAACAACACTGGCGAACGCCCGAACAGTACATCATCGAGAAATTTAAAGACCACGACATCATCCTGCTCGCCGAGGACCACCGCATCAAACACAACCTGCACCTCGCGCACAACCTGATTCCGCTGCTCTATCGGGCTGGGGTGTACAACTTCGGGATGGAATTTGGGGCGAGCGAAGATCAGGCGGCGCTCGACAAACTCGTCACGGCTGAAAAATATGACGAAGCGCAGGCCCGCCGGTTGATGTTTCATTACAATGTCGGATGGGCTTTCAAGGAATATCTCGACGTCTATCGGGCCGCCTGGGAACTCAACCGGACATTGCCGGCTGGAGCGCGCAAATTTCGCATTCTCAACCTGAGCTATTGTTATGATTGGAGCGAAGCCACATTGGTACGAACTCCGGAAAATACCAAGAAAGTGTTTCACAAAGGCGGAACGGAATGGTATCGAGCCGACCTGATCAAACGCGAAATCCTGGAGAAAAAAGAGAAAATCCTTGTCCTGACCGGGACACCACACGCCTTCACCCGCTATCAGATGCCGGTTTTTGATTACAATGCCCGGCAGTTTTACAGTTTTGAAAACCGACTGCTCGGCAATTTGTTGTACAAACAGTCACCGAAGAAAGTCTTTACGATCCTGCTCCACCAGATTTTCGAGAGCAAATTAAACGGTGCGATGGAGTCAGTGTACCCGGCCCGTGGCGCGATTGATCAGGTCATGGCGACGTTTTCAGACAAACGCGTTGGCTTTGACTTGAATGGAACTCCATTTGGAAACCTCGCAGATACCAGTTTTTATTCAACAGGTTACGACGGCTTTCACCTCAGTCAACTGGCGGATGGGTATATCTATGAAAAGCCGTTTTCCGAATACGAAGCCTGCACGCTGGATGAGCAATTTGTGACCGAAAAGGACCTGCCTGAAATCCAGCGTCAGTCTCCCGACCCATACTGGCGGCCCCGCCCCAAAAATCTGGCGGAGTACTGGCAACAAATTCGCGATTATGCCGACATCCCCCGGCGCTACGGGAATATCAAAGAGTAACCAAAACTTTGGAGTGCGGCGACTTGACGCCGCTTTGGTTTGGAGCACTTCGTTGTCGGAGGTATTCGCTCCAGAGGCGACAAACTGTCAGAGAATATAAGGTATGAAAATCAAAACTGTCTCTCACGCCCAACGATGCGAAATTTGTCATCTTTCCGATTGTTTCAACCCTGTGAAAAATGAATGCAGTCGGTGCCAGTTTCTGGTCAGGGCAAATGGGAACGTCAACCCGCTCTTTATTTCTTTTTCCAGATGGAGGCTACTTTCCAGGACCAATCTCAGGACTGCAGGCGCACTGATAGCCGGAGAAGTGCTTTTTCTTAGCCTTGCCTCTATGGCCTTTCCCAGGTGGCCTT
>DAOQNB010001090.1:0-2147 GCA_035335845.1 Acidobacteriota bacterium
CCCTGAACCCTGAACCCTGAACCCTGAACCCTGAACCCTGAACCCTGAACCCTAACGATCCGATATGCCTCATTCGTCTTTTTTCGCTTCAAAATCAGGAGTTATTGAGTCGGTTCAGGGCGGGCTGATTCGGGGCTGGGTCTGCCCAGGTGAAAAAGGCGTGTTTCCAACGATTGTGGTCGAAGTCAATGGCCAGCCAGTTGATGAATTTCAGCCGAAACCTGATGTGCAAGAGCGGGCCACGATTGAACTGGACCGGCTTCCGTTTACCTATGCTGTTTCTCCTGTTTTTTTGAATGGTGCGGCGCATCTGATGACACTGCGGCTCAAAGCTTCAGGCGATGTTTTGGAAAACAGCCCGGTCACCGTTCAGTTTTTGTTTGAAAGCCAGGTTGCTCCGTTTCAGGCCACCCGGTTGATTGGCCAGCGGGTGCTGGTGCTGGCGCCACATCCAGATGATGAATCACTGGCTTGCGGTGGCGCGCTCCGGTTGCATACGCACCATCGGGACCCGGTCAAACTGGTCGTTTTAACGGATGGAAGAGCTGCCAATCAAAGCGGAAGCGAAGTATCCCGTTATATCAAAAAGCGTGAGACGGAAACCCGGCAAGCAGCTCGAATCCTTGGGATTACAGATATTGAATTTTGGGAAATCCCGGATCGGACATTGCTCCATCATTCAGACGCAATCGTGAAACTCAGTGTTCTCTTGTCCAGTTTTGGACCGACTTTGATTTATGCCCCGTCATTGCTAGAGTTTCACCCTGATCACCGGGCGACAGCCGAATTGCTGATTCAGGCGGTTATCGAGTCCAGGCACCAGGCCAACGTGGCGTTTTATGAGTACAACACGCCGCTCCAGGTCAATTGCCTGGTGGATATTTCGTCAGTGGTTGAGACGAAGCGGGCCGCCTGTGAAGTCTATCGCACCCAGCATGAGAATTTTGCCTATGCGGACTTTGCTTTGAGTTTAAATCGCTATCGAGCGTTGACTATCTCGCATACCTGCCAGGCTGCCGAAGGGTTTTTAATGATTGACTCAAAAGAACTGATTGAGTTTCCTGACCGGCTCTTAACCCCTAAACACCAGATTCTCCCCACACCGGAGCACAACCAGTCACCGCTGGTCTCAATTATTGTGCGAACGAAAAATCGCCCGTTTCTCCTGCGCCAGGCCCTGGCCAGTGTGGCTGCCCAAACCTATGCCAATCTGGAATGTGTGATCATCAATGATGGTGGAATAGATGTTCGGGACATTGTTGATTCCATTCGTGGAAAACTTTCGATTCAGTATTATGCCTCTGACCAGCCTGTTGGTCGCACGGCAGCCGCCAACCGTGGGCTACAAGTCGCCAGCGGAGACTATTTCAATTTTCTTGATGATGATGACGTGTTGTATCCACACCATGTCGAGAAACTCGTGACCTATCTGCACACAACCGGCAGGCATTTTGCCTATAGTGATTGTGTAACGGCCTGCTATCGCCTGACACCTGACGGATTGGATTTGACCAGTGCCAAACCGCCGGTTCTCCTCTCTCAGGATTTTGACCGAAGCCGCCTGTATGTAAGCAATTTCATTCCGATCATGACTGCGATGTTTAGCCGAAAACTGTATGAGACGGTTGGGCCGATGGATGAAACTTTTCCCATGTTTGAAGACTGGGATTACTGGATACGAATGGCAGAAATTGTTGATTTACAAAGGATTCCGGGTGTTTCAGCGCAGTATCGGTTCTTTTCTGACCCAAAAGCTGATACCAGCGAATGGACGGCCAGAATGTATGCCAAACATATGTCGTCCTGGTTTTCGCAACGGGTCATTCCCAACCTGCTGGAACAAATCGAAGACCTCAAAGCCACAAATCTGATGCTTCAGCAACAACTCAAAACGCGAAGCCTTCGGTCATCAGCCAGGAAAATAATTACCGACAAAACCCGGTCAATTGTGAATTGGCTTCGGCAGGTGAAACCGACAAGGTAATGATTGGGTTGAGGGTTTTCGACCGCAGGCCTGAAACCCTTATTCTGGCGCTTATGGGGGCAGGGGTCAGGGAGCGGGGAAAAGACTAAAAGGACATAAAGGACATACATTCGAAAACCCGGAACCCGGAACCCGGAACCCGGAACCCGGAACCCGGAACCCG
>DAOQNB010001091.1:0-2113 GCA_035335845.1 Acidobacteriota bacterium
ATCTCGAATGGGGTGGCAAGATGCAAACCGACTTGCTTGATGCCAAAGCCTGGGCGGTTGCGAAAGGCATTGCACGTGCGGATCGCGTGGCGATTGTGGGTGGCAGCTATGGCGGATATGCCGTGCTGGCCGCCATGACGATGACCCCAGGCGAATTTGCCTGCGGGATTTCGGTGGCGGGACCATCGAGCTTGCTGACGTTACTGGAGACGATCCCACTGTATTGGGGACCGACCCGCACGCTCTACACAACACGTGTGGGCAATCCGGATACCGAAGCCGGACGGCAATTGCTGGCACAACGTTCGCCATTGAATCACGTCCAGCAGATTCAAGGCCCATTGTTGATTGGTCAGGGAGCAAATGATCCGCGCGTCAAGCAAAGTGAAGCGGAACAAATTGTTCGGGCGATGCAAGAGAGGCATATTCCAGTGACCTATGTTCTGTTTCCGGACGAAGGCCACGGTTTTGTGCGCACGGAAAACGATACTGCGTTTTCTGCCGTCACTGAGGCTTTTCTTGGTCGCTACCTTGGCGGACGCGTTGAACCAGTCGGTGATGACTTCACCGGCAGCAGCATTACAATCCCAGTCGGCGCTGAGCGACTTCCAGAAATTGCGCAGGCGTTAAAGAAAACGAAGCGCCAGTCGGTCACTGTAGCTCCTTAATCCACTCCGCCAGAGTGGTTCGTTCTTCGACCGAAAGACCCGTTACGGCTGGCATTTTAGAGGCATTATGCGCACCAGGGTTTTCAATCAACCCGATGATATCTTCTTTGGTTCGTGAAATTCCCGCCAGATTCGGCCCCACCGGGCCGCCCCGACCTGTATCTCCGTGACACATCGCGCATTTCGTCTTGAAGGCTTCTGGAATTGGCTTTTTCGCGGCTGGTGCAACTGGTGCGCCACCTATTTCCTTGGGTTTAAACGGCTGCTTTAAAAACTCCTGCCCGTCTCTGGCTTGTTTGGCAAACTGTTCGGCATAGGTGGCCCGATCTTCGGATTTGGCCATAAAGGTCAGAATCCCAATGGTTGCTAAAACCGCTGCCGTGCAGCTCATTAAAACCGGGCGTTTGAAAGGGTTGCGTTCTGGACTTCGATCAATAAACGGAAGGAATGTCAGCACGCTGATAAGAGCGCCAGGAATGACCAGTGACCCAACGATGGCCAGTCCTCCCTGAAAATATTTGAGCAATTGAAAAAGCGACAGGAAGTACCATTCGGGGCGTGCGATGTAGGCCGTATTTCCCGGATTGGCTTTCGGCTCAAGTGGTGCTGGTGCCGTCCAGGCCAGCCACGCAATCACGCCAAAAATCACCAGCGCCACAAACGCATCTTTAAAAAGCTGACCAGGAAAAAAGGTCTCGGTCCGAGCATTGGCCTGATCTTCAGAAAGGTGAAAGGGTCCAGCCGGGCGTGCTTTGCGAAACAGAAACAAATGTAACCCGATGCCGCCAATTGCCAGCGCCGGGAGCAAAAACGCATGGACCATAAAAAAGCGCGACAGTGTCAGCGTCCCAAGCGTCGGCCCGCCCTGGATCACCCGTTTGATAAAATCTCCAAGCAACGGGACTTCGCTGGCAATGTTGACCGTCACCTGGGTGCCGAAATAGGCTTTCATATCCCACGGAAGCAAATATCCGGTCAGTGAAAAGGCCAGAATAAACTGCAGAAGACCTGCCCCAACCAGCCACACCAGTTCGCGTTTCTTTTTGTACGCTCCCCAAATGATGATCTGCAAAATGTGACACACGACCAGAATCACCATGGCACTGGCCGAGTAATGGTGGATTCCACGCAGAAAGGCACCGCACATCACTTCTTTGCTGATGTATTCGACCGTTCGGTGGGCGTCTTCGGCGCTCGGAACATAGTACATAGTCAAAAACATGCCGGTCAGCAGTTGCAGCATAAACACAAACACCAGCGCACTGCCAAACGTGTAGGCATAACTCGACCCGCCCGGAATCGGTTCGTCAAGCGCCTCGCTCATCAAGTGGCGCAAACCGGTCCGTTCATCAATCCAGTCCAGGGCAAAGGTAAGGAGGGGATGGTTCATAAGGGTTCGGGCTGAAGACATCGGGCTGAAAACATCGGGCTGAAGAAGTCGGGCT
>DAOQNB010001092.1:0-2098 GCA_035335845.1 Acidobacteriota bacterium
GCTGATTTCTGTTTTGCTTTCCATTCCATAGTCTATGAATTCACTTTCGATTGAAGAATATCCGCCAGGAAGTTGCCGACTTGTTTGAACAAAAGCTGGTTGAGCCAACGCTGGCAGGTTACGGTTCTAAATGCAATTGGTGTGCTTTAACTCGTTGGTTTCAGAGAAAATTGAAAAAAACGGGCAGAGACTACCATTCCTGACCCGTGATGCCAACTGTTTGAGGTTCAGGGTTCCGGGTTCCGGGTTCCGGGTTCCGGGTTTTTGAAATGATGAAAAAGGACACAAAGGACAAAAGGGACGAAAGGGACTTAAATTCGAAGACCCTGAACCCAGAACCCGATACCCTGAACCCTAAATGGTATCACTTCCCGCTCAGCCAGCGGTCCCGAACGCCAAAATCCTGCCGGTCGGTGGTTTCAAACGTGACCAGTCGCCACTCGGCGGTTCGAATTGTTTTCACAACGGCTTTGAGGATCAGCGGTTTTCCATCGCGAACGGCATAGATATGCAAGCGTTTTCCATCCTGTCCCTGATACATTTTCTGAAAATCAGTGACCCAGGTCGGAGAATCAAGCGCGACATCACCCAACCCAAGCAGCAGGTCACCTTCTTTGACTCCGGCTTTCCCGGCAATCGAATCTTCAATGAGAGCCGTCACCCGGTTTGACGCATCCGGGAAGGCTCCAAGGAATGGAATCTGGAGTTCCTGCTGTTCAAGCCGGAGCCCTGATTGTTCGAGAATCCCCCGAATCGGCAGCGGGTCTGTGCCGCTCACGTGGCGATCAAAAAACGTTTGGGGGCTTTTTCCCAATGTGCGGCCAATGCAGGAAATTAAGTCATCAGTCGTAAACCCCTGGTTTCGTTTGTAGCGTTCGGTGTACAGCCAGCGCATGACATCATCAAGCGACGATTTCCCCTGGGTTTCCTGTCGAATTTTTAAGTCCAGCAGTAAGCCAATCACGGCCCCACGCGCATAATAATCAACGGCAAAGGGCTGACTAAAGCCGCCGGCGCCGCCCATCCAGGTGTTGATGCTGGCTTCTTCGACTGAAATATACTTTCCGGGTTCTTCTGAGACCGTTCGAATGATCAGGTCAGCCAGCAATTGCCTGAACTGATCAGGCGTCACCAATCCGGCCAGGAGCAGACCCCGCGTTTCATAATACCGGGTAAAACCTTCTGAAACCCACAGCAGCGGCGTAAACACCCGATCATCATAGCGATAGGGCCAGAGTTCAGCCGGACGAATCCGTTTGACGTTGTAGGCGTGAAAATATTCGTGTGATGCCAACCTCAGCGTTTCAAATAAGCCTGCCACCGAGTCTTCGGGTTTGAGTTCGAGCGAGACATAGGAATTATTGTGCTCCAGCGCCCCTCGAACCAGCTCAGGGGTGGTCACAAAAAGGTTCATGGTGCAATATCTGGGAAAGGGGAACTCTCCGAAGAGCGCGCCGAAGGGTTCATAGATCCGGGCGCAACGTTGGGCCAATTCCTGGGCCAGTTCGGGTTTGAGCGATGATTTTGGAGCATACACAAATTCGTGCGGAACACCCTTGATGGGAATTTCAATCCGGTCAAATTCGCCAACCAGTGCCGGAGCGTCAATCAGTTCATCAAAATTTGCGGCTTCAATCTGGCCATCTTTGACGACCAAACCACAGGCAACATTCCAGGTGTCAGGGAGAATCAGCCGAAGCGAATGCGGAATCGTTGATTGTTGACCTTTGACATAAAACACGAAATTTGAAGGATTTAGCAGCCCATAAGTCGGTGTCAGAAACGCCGTATGTAACTGAATCTGGTCAGCCAGATATTCAAATTCGAGTGACAGTTCGCTCACATTGGCAGTATTGATGGCCCAGGTGCTGGCGGTAAATTTGCGGTATCCAGCTTTTTGACCTGACTGGTCCTTGATCGTGAGCCGGAGGATATTGCGGGCGTAGTCTTCAACAACATAATGCCCCGGTGTCCAAATCGGCAACCCCAGTTCCAGGACGGGTTGCTGGATATCTCGAATGACGGTTTTGACGTGAAACACATGCGTCTCAGGTTTGGAAATCGTGACCGTGGTTTCGACTTTTGAAACTGCCAGGGC
>DAOQNB010001093.1:0-2088 GCA_035335845.1 Acidobacteriota bacterium
CGAGTCTTCAGCCCCAAGCCCTGAGCCCTGGTTCTCCCAGCCCTATCAAAAAGGAGGATTTATGCGCAAACCACCATCACCCAAACCGCCGTCCACACCGCTTCCGAACCCGCCGATTTTGGGAGACACGCGCCTTCCACGACCAGTTCGCGAAGTCCTGAAAAAGACGACGACACTTCCTCAGGATAAGGCGGAACCAATTCTGAAACAGCTCAAGAAAATTATTGTGAGTTAATCCACCATCAGGATTCCCATGATTGAATTGTTCCTGGCTCGGCGTAATGAGTTGAATTCAGTCATCGAAGGCAACGCCCGGCTGTGTTTTCTTTTACCGGTGTTCAACACCCAAAAAGTGATGGCTGCCATCGAATTTTGTCTGGAACCAGGCGATGGCACCATCACTTTTTCAGACTATTATTTCTTTCATTTTTCAGGAGTTACCAGTATTACGATTGGCACGCTGCAATCACAGTATTTCCCACCAGAACTCAAGAATGTTTCAACTCCGTCAATCCAATTGATGGAATTACTCCTCAGACAATTTCGCGATCAAATGATTTTCGAGTGGTATTGTTTTTATGCCAGAGATGAAGTCCTGGTTGAAAAGTTCACCCCTCGGCTTCATTTCCAGTTTGACTTCGCATCACCTGATGCTGGCGAGATGGCTGGCTTTTTAACGGATGTGTATCTGACTGGCTGGCAGGTTTGGATCAATTATTCGCAGTTAACGATTGAAAATCATCTCCGGCAATCGCTGACAGTTGAACAATTTACGGAATCTGCACGCCGTTTTCTGGAGGGTACGGGAAGATGAAGTGGTTCAATATTGACCTGACCAACCCCAACCTTGATCAGAGAGACGTTCATACTGTTGATTTTCCCAGCTTCTGGGATTACGTCACGCTCTACCTGCTTTGCTTTCCCTGGTTCTCAATCGGAGTTGGAACACACGAACCAGCTATCGGCGCCTGGACGGTTGCTCTACTGGTAACTCTGATATTTTTAATGCACGACATCTGCCACCTGATTCACCAGTTTGGTCAAGGCCCCGCCGATTTATTGAAGTTTGAACTCTTGTGTATCGTCATGGGCCTCACCTATGGCTTTTGCTCCGGGCTGGTGAGTTTTGTGACCTTTTGCATTGTTCGAGATATCTGGTCACTTTTTACATTGAACGCCCATGCCTTTCGAATTGAACACCTGCCGATTGGAGCGGGACTGGTCATTGGAATGCTGACCTTTGCTTCAACTTTGAGCGGTTTGCTCTTTAGTTCTCTGTTTTGGAAGCGACGAAAACGGGCCAACCGCAACCAGTGTAAACGATCTGATTTTGGAAGGTGTAGCCGATGAACAAGCTCACTGTAAAATCTGAGAAACCACCTGTTCGTTGTGAAATCTGTCACCAAACTGACTGTTTCAATCCAGATTCTGGGATTTGTAACCGGTGTGCCGGAGTTTGTCAGCCTGTTTCACTGGCCAGTCAGAAGTCCCAATCAAAAAAGCTCCACCCTTTTGAAGTACAATTCTGGGATTTTTTCCTCATTGGCGCAATTTGCTTCCCCTGGCTCCTGATTTCTTCAGGTGGCGGGTCCGGATTGCTTGGAGTGTGGACATTGGTTCTTTTTTTCACGCTGGCTGCGATTCGGGATGCCCTGCACAAGCGGCTTCCAATCGTTGGCCAATTACAACCCAACTTTCTGGAATATGTCGGGTTAAGCACTGAGATTGGCGTGATCTATAGTTTTCTGTCAGGGCTGGTGAGTTTTACAACTTATTGTCTGGTAAGGGAAAACACCCGCTTTTTTAAGCTTCGGAATCATTTTGACGTCAATGACCTGGTGCTTCTCGGGGCTGTGCTCATTGGAAGCCTGGTACTGTTCTCGCTGTGCGGTAGTTTGCTGCTTTGTTCTGTTTTGTGGAAGCGGGTCCACAAAACTGGCATCGTTTAGAGTGAACGTTTGGGTTCAGGCAGGTAACTAGCGCGAAGTGATTCCGCAGAAACAGTTTGAAAACGCAAAGCCACGGGTTCAGACGTGAGTGGGAACCCGTGGCGAAAATACCAAAGCTGCGTCAAGCCGCAGCACTCCA
>DAOQNB010001094.1:0-2076 GCA_035335845.1 Acidobacteriota bacterium
GACTGATGCCACGGGACGTGCCAGTGTGAAAGTCAAACTTCCTGATTCGCTCACTCGCTATCGAGTGATGGCGGTGGCAGTGGCTGGGGCGGGGTTCGGAATCGGAGAATCAACCATCACGGCCCAACTGCCGCTGATGGTCCGGTCATCATCCTTAAGATTTCTCAATTTCGGAGATCAATGCGAGTTTCCAGTGCTGGTTCAAAATCAGACGGCCAGACCCTTGACGGTTGATGTGGCAATCCGAGCCAACCATCTGACTTTTCCACAGGGGACCTGCCAGCGGGTCACGGTGCCGGCCAATGACCGGGTTGAAGTTCGATTTCCGGTTGAGACCACCACGCCGGGTACGGCACGAGTTCATATTGCAGGGGTGGCCGGGCAGTTCAGCGATGCTGCCGAGATCGTTTTGCCAGTGTACAGGCCAGCCACCACCGAAGCCTTTGCAGAACAAGGCAGCCTGGATCAAGGCATGATTGTGCAATCGCTCAGTGCCCTGTCTGCGGCGATTCCCGACTATGGCGGCGTTGAGGTCACAACAGCATCCACACAACTGCAGTCCCTCACGGATGCACTGCTCTATCTGGTCAACTACGAATATACCTGCACTGAGCAGCTCTCATCTGAAATATTAGGTGTTGTGGTGTTACGGGATGTGCTCAGCGCGTTTCAATCACGTGACTTACCCGATCCGAAAATCCTTGATTCCAATGTTGCTGAAAGTCTAAACAAGTTAAAAAGCCGGCAACTTGGAACTGGTGGGTTTCGCTTGTGGGATTCAGGGAACGATGATTTTCCCTTTGCCAGCATCCATGCGCTCCATGCCATAGCCAAAGCAAATGAGAAACATGATCCCGTGCCTGACCGTCTGATTGAGCGGGGGAATCTGTATCTGCGCCATATTGAAGATGTGTTCAAAGAAGAATACAGCCCTGAATCTCGCCAGACATTGCAGGCGTATGCGCTCTATGTTCGTCACCTTCTGGGGGAGTCAGATGTTGTCCAGGCCAGGGAATTGATCAACCACGCCACACCTGACCAGCTTCCAGTCGAGGCCATTGGCTGGTTATTGCCGATTGTCGCCAGGGAGAAAGCAGCTCAAGGTGAGTTGACCGAGTTGCTCCGCCAGCTCAATAACCGGGTCACGGAAACGGCTGATGAGGCTACGTTTGGGGCTGACTATACTGATGAGGAAAGGATGGAAGTCCTCCTCCATTCAATCTATCGGACAGATGCGATTGTATTGGACAGCCTGATCCAGGTGAAACCTGACAGTCATCTGATTCCAAAGCTGGTTCGGGGCTTGCTGGCCCACCGAACCAAAGGCCGCTGGAGAAACACCCAGGAAAACGTCTTTGTGCTGCTGGCGCTGGATC
This sequence comes from Acidobacteriota bacterium, assembly GCA_035335845.1. Taxonomy (GTDB): domain Bacteria; phylum Acidobacteriota; class Blastocatellia; order Chloracidobacteriales; family Chloracidobacteriaceae; genus JACQXX01. Next base: position 1,377 of record DAOQNB010001094.1, read on the forward strand.
GGTATTTCACCACGTTCGAAAAAGAGGCACCGGATTTTATCGCCCGGACCTGGATCGGTTCAGCCTTTGCCGGTGAAACCCAGTACACAGGCCGGACGACCGACCAGCACCGACTCGAAGTGCCCATGAACTGGATTGCAGCCAATCAGGGACCTCAAACTGTCACCCTGAGCAAAGAGGGAACGGGTCGGTTGTACTACCGGATTGCGATGAATTACGTGCCAGTGGCTCTGGACTTTAAACCATATGACGCCGGGTTTAACGTGACCCGAGCGTACGAAGCGGTTGATGATCCATCGGATGTAGTGCAGGTTTCGGCCTCTGAATGGCACATCCGGGCAGGCGCCAGGGTCCGGGTCGTGGTCACGATGCAGTTGCCGTTCAGACGCTATCATGTCGCGCTGGTATCCCCGCTCGCCGCGGGAATGGAAATGCTCAACCCGGTTTTTAAAACGACGCAGCATCCCTCGTCTCTGGAAATTACCAGGAGGTTTGTTCATCAATGGTCTGAGTTTCAGAGCCTCAGAAATGATCGCGCCGAAGCCTTTTCCACGCTGCTTGGGCAAGGGACCTATCAGTATACATACCTGACTCTGGCAACCACCCCGGGCCGGTTTATCGTCCCGCCAGCCAAAGCCGAAGAAATGTATGCTCCGGAAACCTTTGGCCGTGGGCAAACGGATGTGGTTGTGATCAAAGC
>DAOQNB010001095.1:0-2063 GCA_035335845.1 Acidobacteriota bacterium
CCTCAAAGCAGGCTGCCCACCGGCTACTTTCCACCGCCCTGCGGGCGAAAACCAATTTGATTCGATCAAAGAATCGAAATTCCATCCTCCGTTTATGAGGACTTGTACTTCGGGATGAAGAATTCGGGATGAAGACCTGGTTTTATTTCATCCCTGATCCTTCATCCCTCATCCCTTTGCTTCCCCCCGAGCTTGCGAGTCTTCAGCCCAATTTCTTCAGCCCTTAGCCCTTAGCCCGATGTCTTCCGCCCTACTTCTCTGGTTTAAACAAACTTCCAGCGATGCGGGTGCCGATTTCGCGTGGGACGAGCCGGTTTGACTGAGCCATCAAATAGTTGGTCATCCCCGAAATAATGTGGCTGCGTTTGGCTTTTAAGCCACGCAGGGCAGTTCGGACGACATCATCCGGCGTTTGCATGGCGGTGCGCTCTTTCACCCCAGCCACATCAAAAAACTCAGTCGCGGTTGTGCCTGGACACAGCGCCATCACCGTCACGTTGTGATGGCGGTATTCTTCCCACAACGCTTCGGAAAAACTCAAGACAAAGGCTTTGGTGGCCGAATAGGTGCCGAGGTATGGTACGGCCTGGAAAGAAGCTGTCGAAGCCACGTTGATCACCGCACCGCTTTTGCGCTCGACCATTCCGGGCAAATAGCGGTAGGTCAACTCAGTCAACGTTGTGATATTGAGCTGGATCATTTCCAGATTGCGTTCGAGCGTGGCATCCAAAAAAGCTCCGCCGATTCCAAATCCGGCATTGTTGATGAGGACATCCACTTGCAAACCGCGCCGGGTGGTCTCTTCAAAAAGTTCTTTGGGCGCCGATGGGTGTGATAAATCTTTGGCGATGACGTCCACTTTGATACCGTGGCGCCTGGTCAATTCATCAGCCAGGACGCGCATTTTATCTTCCCGGCGCGCAACCAGAATCAAATTGGCTTTTTTCTCAGCCAGTTGTTCGGCAAAACATTTCCCAATACCAACTGAAGCGCCTGTCAACAACACGGTCTTTCCTTGAAAGGAATCCATAGATTTTCCCTCTTTGGAGTGCGGCCCACTTGACGCCGCTTTTGGAGTGCGGTGGCTTGACACCGCTTTCATATGTTTCTGGATCGAAAATATGCAATCGTGTGCGCCAACCCTTCATCAAGCGGAATGGCCGGCGACCAGTCAAGCTTTTCTTTGGCGAGTGAAATATCCGGGCGCCTCCGTTGTGGATCATTGACTGGCAATGGCCGCAAGGCGATTTTTGAAGCGGAGCCTGTCATCGCCAGGACTTTGTCAGCCAGCTCGCGGATGGTGAATTCGCCCGGATTGCCCAGATTGACCGGTCCGATGAAGTCCGGCTGATTCATCATCCGCACCATGCCTTCAACCAGATCGGAAACATAACAAAATGAACGGGTTTGATTGCCTTCACCATACATGGTCAAGTCATTGCCACGAAGCGCCTGACAAATGAAGTTACTCACCACCCGACCGTCATTTTCGTGCATGTAAGGACCATAAGTGTTGAAAATACGGATGATCCGGATGTCCACACCATTCTGGCGGTGATAATCCATCATCAACGTCTCGGCCACACGCTTACCTTCGTCATAGTTGCTGCGCGGCCCAATCGGATTGACGTTTCCCCAGTAATCTTCGCGTTGGGGATGTTCCAACGGGTCACCGTACACTTCTGACGTTGACGCCTGCAAAATCCGCGCTTTCACTCGTTTCGCCAGTCCCAGCATATTCAAAACCCCAAGCACATTTGTCTTGATCGTCTTGATTGGGTTGGCCTGATAGTGAACCGGAGAAGCCGGGCAGGCGAGGTTGTAAATTTGATCAACTTCGACCAGCAACGGGTCAACAATGTCATGCCGGATCAACTCGAAGTTCGGATGACTCAGAAGCGACTGCACATTGCGTTTGTTGCCGGTATAAAAATTGTCGGCGCAAATGACTTCGTGTCCGTCATCAAGTAATCGCCGACAGAGATGCGTTCCAATAAAACCGGCGCCGCCGGTGACGAGAATTCGGTTCATAGGTCAGGGTTCAGGGTTCAGGGTTCAGGGTT
>DAOQNB010001096.1:0-2060 GCA_035335845.1 Acidobacteriota bacterium
AGATCAAAATTCAATCCATAAATTTCCGACACCATAGCTCAAAGGTCAAGAGTTGGTAGATCTTCAAGGCGTTATCTTCGCGTCCGGCGCGGTGTTGCTGGATCAGTCGCTGGACTTCCACTGGATCAAAATACCCGCGTTTTTTCAGTGTTTCCGCCGAAAGCAGGTCATCCACCATCTCGCGCAAATCACGCAGCAACCATGCTCGAACTGGAGCACTGAACCCGGCTTTCTTTCGATACAGAATCTGTTTCGGGAGCAAATCTTCGAGGCAGCGCTTGAGGATAAACTTTCGTGTTGTACCGTGGAGCTTGTACTCCGCCGGCACACGGGCGCTGAGTTCGACAAGTTTGTGATCCAGAAACGGCACGCGGACTTCGACGGATGCCGCCATACTGGTTTTGTCAGAATAGGTCAGGTTGAGACAGGGAAGAAATGTCTTTAAATCCAGGTAAATCATCTGGTTGACCGGGTGCTGATCTTTGACCCGTTCCAGGTACGTGCGGTGCATCCGATAGGCATCAAATGTGCTCGCCGTGGCCCGCAATTCCGGCGAATAGAGCGCCTGTTTCTCAGCATCGGTGAAATAGGTGCCGTACCCGAGATAGCGTTCCTGGAAGGGCAACGCGGCAGATTTGGCGAGTTTTTTGACATTGCGCGAGAGCTTGCTGAGCGTGCCGGCGCCCGCGCCAGGCAACATTGCCACCAGCGGCTGGCTGATCGCTTGCGGGACGAGGTTATACATTTTGGCCAGTCGGACTGCGGCCAGGTGGCGCGGGTAGCCGGCAAAAATTTCATCGGCGCCCATTCCTGACAGCAACACAGTGAGTGTTTCGCGTGCTGCCCGGCAAATCAGATAGCTGGTCAATATCGCTGGATCCGCCACCGGTTCATCCATATGCCAGACCATTTTCGGCAGCAACTCAATTACATCCGGGCGGATGATGCTTTCGTGATAGTCGGTCTCAAAGAGCTTTCCAACCTGACGGGCATAGGCCGTATCGTCTTCATTCACATCATAGGCGAGATCTTCGGGCGTGCTGCCGACGGTGTAGGTCTGTACTTTTCGCCGTGGGGTTTGCGTCTCAAACATCCGGGTCATCAGCCCCACGATGCTTGATGAATCCACGCCGCCGCTCAGAAACGTGCCTAACGGGACATCGCTCACCAGGTTGCGCTCAACCGAGAGCGTCAATTCTTCACGGACGGTCGCTTCCCACGATTTCAGGCTTAGCGAATCGTCTTCGGCAAACGTGACGTCCCAGTAAGGCTGAACCGTCAGTTTTCCGCGGTGCCACATCAGAAAATGCCCTGGCGGAAGTTTGAAGATGTTGCGGAACGTGGTTTTTGGGTCCGGTACCCAGAGGAAGGTCAAATAATCATTGAAGGCTTCGAGGTCAAGTTCGGCTTTGACGCCTGGAACTTGCAGCAGTGACTTGATTTCTGAGCCGAAGGCAAAGCCTCCGTGGTGCGTCGTGTAGTAAAACGGCTTGATTCCCAGCCGGTCCCGAGCGGCAAACAGGGTGTCGGTTGTTTCGTCCCAAATCACATAGGCAAACATGCCGTTAAGTCGCTGCAGGTGGTCAACGCCCCACTCATCATAAGCCGCCAGAATGACTTCGGTGTCGCTTTCAGACTTGAAGCGATGGCCGAGTGCTTCGAGGTCACGCCGGATTTCACGAAAGTTGTAGACTTCGCCATTATAAATCATCCACCGGCGGCGAGTGGCATTTGGCATGGGGTTATGCCCGGCGGGCGACGTGTCGAGAATCGCCAGTCGCTGGTGACCCAGAGCCACTGTTTCGCCAGTTCCGGTCGGTTTGACGTACGTTCCACGGTCATCCGGTCCACGATGCTGGATAGCATCCAGCATCCGGATCAAATCTGCTTCAGTTACTTTTCCAATGGCGCCGGTAATTCCACACATAAGATCTTTTAGGGTTCAGGGTTCAGGGTTCAGGGGGTTAAAAGACATAAAGGACATAAAAGACGAAAAGGACATAAAATCGAAAACCCGGAACCCGGAACCCGGAACCCGGAACCCGGAACCCGGAACCCGG
>DAOQNB010001097.1:0-2053 GCA_035335845.1 Acidobacteriota bacterium
AACTGAAAAAATTTGGGTAATGACAAGGTTCCGGGTTCCGCGCTTCCGGGTTTTCGAAACCAGATGCCAGGCACAAGATACTACAAAGTGATAATTTCAGGTTGACAGATTTTCTTTTTCAAGGTTGACTACACGGCGTTTTCCTTCAATGAATCCACTTCCCAGTCAAATGGATTGACGACTCGCTACGTGCAACTCGCTCTTCATTCACGACTTCACTCAATACCTTATGCGGAAATGTCCGAAATGCCACCGGGAATGGGGCGATCTGGAAGAAGTCATCTTCTGCCCCAGTGATGGCGCGCTGGTTACCAATCTCGTGTTAAATGGCAAGTATCGCCTCGAAAACCTGCTCAATGAGGGCGGGATGGGAACGGTGTATCGGGCGACACACCTGGCGCTGGATAAAACTGTCGCGATCAAGGTCCTTTCGCCGCGCCTGTTGTTTAGCGATATATCTCGAAAGCGGTTTCTGCGCGAAGCACGCTACACGGCTGAACTCCAACACGATAACATCATTCAGGTCTTTGATTTAGATGAGGAAAACGGAATTACCTACTTTGTTATGGAGTTACTCGAAGGGCTCGATTTGCGGCAAAAAATGCAGCAACAGGGCCGAATGACCTATAACGAGATTGCACATATTCTGAACCAGACCTGTACCGCCGTTCATGCCGCCCACAGTCGCGGAATACTGCACCGTGACTTGAAACCCGCCAATATTTTTCTGACCCCGACCGAAGAAGGAGTGGAACGAATCAAAGTCCTTGATTTTGGAATTGCCAAACTGGTCGCCCACGAAACGCAATCATTGACGGCAGATGGGGCCGTGGTCGGAACGCCAGAATACGTCTCACCCGAGCAAGCCTGTGACGAGATCCTGGATGCCCGGTCAGATGTCTACAGCTTAGGCGTAATTTTGTATGAAATGCTGACGCGTCAGGTACCGTTTCGGGCGTCAATGCCGGCACTGACCTTGCTCAAACATATTAGCGAAAAACCGACGCCGTTGCGGAACATCAATCCCGATATTCCTCAAACCATTGAGGATGTGGTACTTCAGGCGCTTGAAAAAAAGCGCGAACACCGTCAGCAATCTGCCGCCCAACTGGCTCAGGAATTTACTGAAGCCATCGAAAGTTGCGGAACCGTGCTCTATGGTCAGGTGCTCAGCATCCACGAATTTGAAACCATGCTGATTGATCGTGGCCAGCCAACCAGTCAGCGTCGTGGGCGAGCGCGATACTTTACCGAGACCCTGCCGGGCGACATTGCGATGGAAATGATCTATGTTCCCGGCGGAACGTTTCTGATGGGTTCGCCCAAAAATGAGCCTGGACGCAGCTCGGACGAAGGCCCACAACATCAAGTCACCCTGTCACCGTTCTTTCTGGGCAAATTCCAGATTACCCAGGAACAATGGCGCGTGGTCGCCGAACTCCCCAAACAGGTCCGGCATTTAAACCCGGACCCGTCCTACTTTAAAGATCCCAACTGTCCGGTCGAACAGATTTCCTGGGATGATGCGGTTGAGTTCTGCCAGCGCTTGTCGCAGACCACTGGTAAAGCGTATCGGCTCCCAACCGAAGCTGAATGGGAATATGCCTGCCGGGCCGGCACCACCACCCCGTTTAGCTGTGGCGAAAGCATTACCACCGAAGTCGCCAATTTTAATGGGAGCGGATCATCCGTTTTGATGAGTTCCAAAGGCAAAGCACGCGGAGAAACCGTTCCAGTCGGAAGCCTGGGCATGGCAAACAACTTTGGGCTCTATGACATGCACGGAAATGTCTGGGAATGGTGTTCTGACTGGTTTAGCCGCTATACGATTGATCCAGTGGTTGACCCCAAAGGACCAGCTCGCGGGTCAGGCCGCGTGAATCGGGGTGGAAGCTGGTTTAGCCTGGCCGCCAATTGTCGGTCAGCCAATCGCGGCAGTCTTTCGCCTGGAAGCAAACTCGCTTATTTGGGTCTTCGCGTTGCGGCCTGCATCCAGTGAGAATGAAGAATGAAGAATGAAGAATTGAGAAAGTTTTTGGTGCTTGGTTCTTGG
>DAOQNB010001098.1:0-2050 GCA_035335845.1 Acidobacteriota bacterium
AGTACCTCGAAGTGTAAAACGGTTGTTGATGGTTTTTTGGGAAAAGGGTTGAAAAACATTCAAACTATAGCACTTCTTTTAGATATAAGGAGTTGAAATTACCGTGACTGCACCAATCAAGATTGTGACGGAGTGTGAATTGTCCAATGCTGAGTTTCTGGAGCGCTATGCCCGTGAAGGATGCGTTGGGTTGGCTGGCGGGCCATCGCTGGTTGATAAAGCCATTCGCCGGGCACAACGCCGACAACGTCCAGACCGAAGCTGGAGCGAATGGGGGCACGCTTTCGTTTTTCAAGGCCGGCGACCAGATGGCCACCATTGGGTGATCGAATCAGACCTGGAATTTCACCGGCGAAATATCCGTTTGGGTGTTCAGGAAAATCGCATCACCAAATACCACGATGAGGAGTACTTCCAATCTCTGGCCATTCTCGATTTTCATTTGGAACCAGTTCAGGTCAGCACCTTAATTGCTGCTGGATTGGATCTGGTGGCAACCAATACCAAATATTCACTGCGGGAAATCCTGGGCACCTACCTGGCCTTGCACAATATTGGTGAACGTGCCACCGCCAATCGCATGCAAAAAGAGCGGTCTCTCTTTTGCTCAGCTTTTGTCCGACACTTATATTCAAAAGTCGGCCTTGACTTTGCTCCTCAGATTCACGAAAAGCACACCACGCCCGAAGATATTGCTCAAACCACTCTTCCCCATACCCTGTACCTGTTGCGGCGCGAGGTCGCCAGTCTCAAAGATTGAATTGGGCCATTTGATTCAGGGTTCAATTTTCAATGCAGGTTGTGGTACTCTCCCGAAATTCAAATCAACAGCTTTTCCACTTGTTCAACCGTGTTATGGCTCCCTGGTTACCTGCCTCGTATGGAGCACCTGGCTCCCTCAGTATCTAGTGGAAACTGTGCCAATCTTTCAATGCGTGAGGATTCCCCATGGAAGACACTTCTGTTCAGCTTGCCCGTGAACCCAAAAGCGAAGCTTTTAGCCGTGAAGAACGGATTTTATTTTGTCGGGCTGTGGCCAATATGATTACGGCTGATCATCAGGTTTCTGAGGAAGAACGAGCCTATCTGTCCGGTTTAATTCGTGAAACTGGTTTGTCGTTACTCGATGAAGAGGTGATGCTTTCGATTGAATCGGAACTCAGGTCGCCGACTCCCCTCGCTGACCTGGTTCATCCCATCAAAAGTCCAGAACTCCGCCGGACGCTCTATCGGGCCGTTGTTGAAGTTGCCTTGTGTGACCGCACTCTGGCCCAGGAGGAAGATGAATATCTGGCCAAATTAGCTGAACTCTTTGAATTGAACCCTCAGGCCGCCCGAGAATTGATCCAGTGGACACTTGACAGTTTGGAACTCGAAAAGCGCGAAGCAGACATCCTGGCCAGACTGTAAGTCTTATTGGATAAATAGTTTGGGAAAACAAGAAAGAGCATCCGGGATCATACCCTGGATGCTCTTTCGCTTGGTCTTTTGGTGGTTTGAAGGTGGAATTAGACGGTGAAGGAGCTGCCGCAACCGCAGCTTCCAGCCGCGTTGGGGTTGCGGAACGTAAATCCAGAGCCCATGACACTTGTCACGTAATCAATTTCCACACCTTCCAGATATTGTTCGCTGAATGGATCAATAAAAACTCGCAAACCGTTGGAGTCCATAATGTTGTCGCCATCACGTGGGGCTTCTTCAACATCCAGAGCGTATTGGAAGCCTGAGCAGCCTCCGGGCATTACGCGTACACGCAAACCCCCCTCTTTGCCGAGGCCCTCATCCGCAATAAATTTTTTCACTTCAGAAATTGCTTTAGGAGTCAGCGTCAGTTGCATTGCTATCTTTGTCTCACTTTCTGGAATTAGTTAAGGTTTATGTTGAAAATAGTTCTACCTTTGACCGGTGAGCTTGTCAACTCGTGCTTGGAGACAAGGTGGGGCTGAAGACATCGGGTTGAAGACATTGGGCTGAAGACATCGAGTTGAAGAAGTTGGGCTGAAGACATCGGGCTGAAGAAAGTGGGCTGAAGAAAATGGGTTCAGGGTAT
>DAOQNB010001099.1:0-2049 GCA_035335845.1 Acidobacteriota bacterium
GACTGACATTTGGTTCCTTGTGGAGCGAATCGAGTCCGGAACCCTGACAAGATGACCGAATGACAAGGTGACAGGGTGATTTCTTTCATCCCTCATCCTTCATCCCTCATCCCTTCCGAAAACCCTGAACCCTATTGTGGCTGCTCCTGTCCCGAATCCCCACCTTCCATTGCTCCAAACCATTTCTGGTACAAATTCAGGTAAATCCCTTTTTCACGAACCTTTAGCAGCGCGAGATTGATCTCTTTGCGATAGGGGCTGTTTTGTGGGAAAACAATCCCATAGGCTTCGTTTTGGAAGATCGAGCCGACGAGCTGGACTTTTCCTTTCCCTTCGTGGGCGGCGTAGTACAGCAAAATTGGAGCATCGTACACCACGGCATCGGCTTTCTTGTCCGCCAGCGTTTTAAAACAGTCATTGACGTTTGGGAATTCCAGCGCCTGAATTTTGCGGTTTTTCAAAAACATGGCGGATGTGCTGCCGGCAACGGTCGCGACTCGTTTTCCGGGCAGGTCATCGGGGCCCGAAATGCTGCCTTTCAAATTCTGAACCGTCTGTGATGCCGTCAGATTGGCCGTAAAATAGACCAGGAAAATGATGCTTATGTACATTGTCAGCAGCGCTGTTGCCCGTCCAATCGCACTTTTAGGCATTTCATCGGCCTGAGCGCCGAGGGTGGCTGCCGACCACCACAGCGCTTTAAAGATCCCAGGAAAGTACCCTGGTGAAACCATCCCGTCAGGATGTCTCCGCTCAACCAGCCACACGATATGGCCGAGAAAAACAATCAGCAACGCCAGGACACCGAGAATTTTTAAGAGCGCCACTGATACCCAGGAGGCAAGGGTGTCTTTCAACGAAAACTGAGCGGTGTTTCCTACTGGAACGAGAATCTGTAACCCTGAGTCAAAAACCGGGTAGGAAAAATCAAAATCCTGTTCGCGCTGAGCCGTAATTGACACGGCTGCAATTCCAAGGTCGGCTTCTCCGGCTTTGACGGTTTTGAGCAGGTCCGTCACCGTCGGTTTCATAATTAATTCGGATTTGATCCCCATTTCATCGCCAATCGCCTTCCATAAATCAATGCTGAAGCCGGAAACGGGATTGGTGTCTGAAATGACAAACGGTGCGACTGGTTTGGTAACAACCCGAAAGGTGGCTGGTTTGGGCGTCTCTTTGGCTGGTTGGGTCTGGGAAAAGATTGGGATGTTGAACGCCAGTACCCAAAAAAAGAATAAACTCCATTTCACAAGCATCACGCGCAGTCGAAAGTGGGTGGTCATGCCCTGGTTTGGCGCATTTTTTCCAATGCTGCTTTGATGAAACCTTTCAGCTCGGTGTGATCAATGCACCGTTCTCCTTTTTGAAGATTGAATACTTTCATTGAAGCTTTTACGGACATTTTGACGGATGGTCAACTGGATAATCATTCACTGGAAAACTGGTGCTTGAACCATTCCAGTGTCACCCTCCACCGGTTCGCCTTTGCATCGCCCTGGTTGGAAGTGGTAAAAGCCAGGTTCCTCCAATATTTCCCAAAGGTGAACTCTTCATGCTGCATACTGAAACCGTTCTCATTCTTGATTTTGGTTCGCAATACACCCAGTTGATTGGCCGGCGGGTGCGCGAACTCAACATTTACTGCGAAATCCTTCCGTTTCATACCTCACTTGAAGCCATCCAGGCCAAAAATCCACGTGCCATCATCCTCTCCGGTGGCCCGTCATCGGTCTATGGCGTTGGTGCACCACATTGCAGCCCAGACCTGCTGAACCTGGGTGTTCCAGTGCTGGGCATTTGTTATGGCATGCAGATTCTGGCCTCTTTTCTGGATGGCAAAGTTGAATCCTCCAACCGGCGCGAATTTGGCGCGGCGGACATCCAGGTTGAAACCGATAGCCGACTCTTTGCCGGGTTGCCGCGCCAGTTCCCAGTCTGGATGAGCCACGGCGATCACGTCACGGCAGCGCCGTCAGGTTTTACCGTTTCCGCCACCAGTTCCAACGCACTAGGGGCAATGGAGGACCCACGCCGTGGTCTGTATGCCAT
>DAOQNB010001100.1:0-2044 GCA_035335845.1 Acidobacteriota bacterium
GGGCGTAGCTGGAAAGGCTGCTAAAATCCGGTTGCTGCATTTCCATCAACCCGGCGGTCAGAACCCGGCCAAGTGTGCTTTTCGGAAAGGCCGCAATCGTGTCGAGTGTTTGCCCGAGATCACTGTTTTCTGGCAATTCCCGAAGGTGCTTTTTCAACCGCTGATTTTGATGTTTGACCGTGGCATAGATGAGCCAGCGTTCGACTCCAATTGCCAGACAATAGATTGAAGCCACAAACAGACCCAGGGTCAATCCAACGAGCCGGAGCCCTAATTTTTTGAGTATTCCCCCGGTTGAGAAATCTTCGGGTGCCGCATCAGATGAATACCTCTGAATTGCCTGTCCACCCTGATTTATCGTTCCATCCGGCGTCAGAACCGGTACCACCCAGGGCACCGGAGGCCCTTGCTCAAAGCGTGGATTCTTTTCCACCGCCACAAATGCGGTGTACTTCGTCATCAGGCGATAAGACAAACCAAGTTGAGCGATGGCTTCTTTTTCCTGAAAAGATGGCTGCAATCGTTGAATTTTCTCATACTCGGTATCTGAAAGGTGTTCGAGTGCTTTGCGGGCCCAAAGGGTGGTAAGTACCTGATGAGATGGGGCATAAGCTGGAAGTTCAACCGGAATAGCCCTGACAAAAAGACGTCCTCCGAGCTTTCCATGCAGGTGGATAATGCCAAATTCGGGTTGGAAGTAGCGTCCAGTGATAATCACTGGTTTGGCTGAAAACAAATCTGGAATCCGCTTTGGAAAAACCTCTTGAACATCCAGATTTCCCCAATCAATCCAGATATCAGTGAGTAACGGATTGCGCACCCGTTCATAAAATCGGTGTGCAACTTCTCCTCCGCTGGCATCGAGTCGTACATAGTCCGCTTCTCCACTTCCATTTAAAGCCATGCTATCGAGCAATGATCGGTTGACGCCATGCCCAACTCCTAAAGGAAACACGCGCGCGTTTGGGTGCTTTTGAATTTCTCCTAAAACAGCGCTTTCATTCTCAATATTGCCATCAGTCATAAAACACACAATCCGAAGATGGTCCTGGGTATCAGAGGGCGCCAACGCTGCCTGAATAGCGCCCATCATTTCTGTGCCACCACCGCCTTGTTGTTGTTCCAGTGACATCTTGGCCTGTTCAATATGTTCAACCGTTGCCGGGACAGGTTGTGGAAACAAAATTGATGTATACCCGGCAAAAGTAATCAGGTTAAACGTGTCCTGTGGGTTGAGGTGGGCCAGGGAGTGGAAAATACATTCTTTGGCTTTTTCAAGCGGTGGACCAGCCATAGACCCCGAGGTATCAACCACAAAGACAATTTCCTTTGGGGAAATATCAGTGTCTCTGGCTTGCTGTGGTGGATGGAGCATCAAGGTAAAGTATCCGTCTCCCTCGTGCCGGTGGGCAAGGAACACATCTGAGATTTCAACCGCCGCAACCCGGTAGTTGAGGACAAAATCCCGATTTGCCAACGCCGTAGCCGGGTTGAGGTGAATGATGGCGGTTTGTCTTTCAGGAGTAAACGAGGTACTGATGTCATGGCTGGGAGAAGAAAGTTGTTGAATCAGTTGACCGGCATCAACTGTGATTGACATTGTAAGATCATTGGGGGTGCTGAGGTTTGTTGGCAGAACGGGTGGTTGAGGCAAAGCTGGTTCTGAACTTAATGCCGGTTGGTACCGTGGGCCAACCACCGTTGGATAGACAAACTGGTACTGACCATTTTCATAGGTCAAGGTCTCGGCATACGTAATTTCAACCCGAATCACTTCCTGCGGGCCAATATTGGCGACCGATTGGGTAAACACATTGGGCCGTTCCTGAGTCAGCAGGGCCGCAGTTCGGCCAGATCGGCGGGCAGTTTCATACAGTCGTTCAGCTTCTTCACGACGAGTCAGAATACCTTCAATCTGACGGTTCCCGATATGTATCTTCATCCCATCAACTGCCGCATGATTTGAGAGGGGGAAAAGGTAAATGGCTTCAACTGGTTGATTGGTGGGGTTATAAAAAATTTGGGTAACGTTCACTCGCGCAAT
>DAOQNB010001101.1:0-2033 GCA_035335845.1 Acidobacteriota bacterium
CCCTGAACCCTGAACCCTGAACCCTGAACCCTGAACCCTGAACCCTGAACCCTATAACCTCACCACCACCCGATGCCAGCCCGAAGACCCCGCCGGATAATAGCCTTTGCGGGCTTCGGGTTGCAGTTTTCCATTGGCATCAGTCATTCGCACCAGAATTTTGTGTCTCCCGCGTGGGGCATTGGGCCAGACATATTTCCACAGTGACCAGTGATTGGGCCCGGTTGGTGATGTGACTTCAGCCGGTTGCCAGCTTGAGCCATTATCCAGGCTGACTTCGACTTTAGACACGGCAAATCTGCCGCCGTAGGCAATCCCGGTAATCAGTGCATCTCCTGGCATGTCGCCTGCCGGTTTTGGGTCATAGCCGACGGTGTCAATCCGAGACATCGGTTTGACTTCGCCCGAGACTGCCCAGCCTTTGCTTTCCCAATATCCGACGAGTGGTCCGGCGGTGACTTCAATTTCCTTAAGCCATTTTGGTTGTTTATACCCATACTTTCCTGGCAAGAGCACGCGGGCTGGTCGTCCGTGTTGGAGCGGCAACGGCTGGCCGTTCATTTCATAAGCCAGATAGCTTTCTTCGGTGTAGACATCGGCAATCGGCAATCCGGTGTAGTACCCATCATAGGCGCGGAAAATCACATTCAGGCTTGAAAATTCAGTTGGGAGAATGCGATCCAGCAGCGGTTGGAGCGGTGTGACGCGCCATTCCGCATTGTTGATGATGTTTTCACCAACGCCGTTTTCGATACATTCAAAGGTTTTATAGATCAGTTTATTTGGAAGAGCCTTGAGCCCATTGTAATCTAACGAAAACGATTTTCCCTCCGGACCAGCAAACCGCATAGACCAGCCATCCGTTGTCAGGTTGGTCGGGTATTCATTGAAATAAATCGTGTAAAACTCGCCAATCTGCGAAATAAAATCGGTTTTGATTCCGCTCGGCGGTTTATCGAGATCATCATAAAATCGTTTTCCAATCGCTGCCGCCACACCGCCCACAATCACACCGACAAAAACCCGGCGGGTTATTTTGCGATTTCCTTCATCCAACTGCTTTTGTGACTCAAATAATTCCATCGGTTGCGTGCTCCACTTCGGTCAGGTTGCGTTCCCGCTGACAAACTGAGTATTGTCAGAGTTTCAGGCCGCTCACAATCAATTTCACCGAATCTTTCGGGTTCCGGGTTTTCAGCAAGAACAGATAAAAAGGCCAAACATTCAAAATACCTGACCCTGAACCCTCAACCCCAGTCCTAAATTCCACTGAGAAGGAGAGTTTGCCCGTGACACAAAGGAATGTCCTCAAAAACCAAGCTTCAGGTTCTGAAACCCGGAACCCGGAACCCGGAACCCGGAACCCGGTTTCCCCCATTCTTCGCCGGCTGACAGTATTTTTTGCCCTGTTTGTCTGTCTGACCACAACGTTACCATCGGGCGTCGCCCACGTTCTGGCCAGCAATGGCGATGAAGTTGAAAAAGCAATGAAATCAATTCGTGCCGAAACGCTCCGGGCGCATGTTCGCTTTCTGGCTGATGACCTGCTCGAAGGCCGTGGCCCCGGTACACGTGGGGCAGAGCTTGCGGCTCGCTATATCGCGTCACAGTTTGAAACCTACGGATTAGAACCAGCCGTCAATGGTGGTTATTACCAGAATGTTCCCATCGTCAACATCAAGGCCGAAGCCCCAACCGCCAAAATGGAAGCCGCGGCTGGTGGCAAAAAAGAAGTACTTACCTACGGCGAAGAATTTACCGTCCAGAGTGGTCTGGGTGAGACGGATGTTGATATTCACCGGGCCGAAGTTGTTTTTGTTGGCTATGGCATCACAGCACCCGAGATGAATTGGGACGATTACAAAAATGTAGACGTCAAAGGCAAGATCGTGATGTCGCTCGTAAACGACCCGCCGTCAGAAGATCCGAAATTTTTTGGCGGTCCGGCGATGACCTACTATGGCCGCTGGGTGTACAAGTACGAAGAAGCCGCCCGGCACGGTGCGTTGGGCGTGGTGCTGGTTCACACAACG
>DAOQNB010001102.1:0-2032 GCA_035335845.1 Acidobacteriota bacterium
ATCACCTGATTCTTATTGTAAATTATAGTTCCCACGATACTTAGGATTCCAATTGCTGCCAGGGCACCTCCAAGTTTCCACCGTAACCCGGTTCTTTTCACCGCAGTACGGGGTGGAATCGCCGAAACAGGGAGTGTGGGCAAATCCTTCTGGCGTACCTTGTCAGGCAACGAAACCGTGGTCGCCAAAGACATGGAAGGGTTCCCCATCAGCAAGTAGTCGGGTTGGGTTGTAATTTGAGACTCATTAAAACGAGCGTCCTGGCTTGCTGGAATTGGAAACGGATCCACCGGCAATGCTTTCGTTATGGCCTGGCCGAACTCAAAAACATCCTGATATCGAGCAGATGGAGGATACATCAGGGCCTTGCGGATGACCTGTTCAGCCTCAAAAGAAAGGTCTGGGCAAAACACACGGGGGGCGATGTACTCAGCCTTCTTTTGCTGTTCAACCAGTTGAAATGAGGCGGCAAACTGGTTTTTGTTCTTCACGGTAAAAGGGCGGTGCATTGTAATCATCTCATAGGTCATGACCCCTAAGGCGTATATATCGCTGGCTACCGTGGCTTCGCCGTCTTCAAGGATTTCGGCTGACATGTACGGTAGGGTTCCAGCCGGACGCGGGATGGCTGTCCGAGAGGAGGACAGTGGATTGGTCAGTCGTGCGATTCCAAAATCAATCAGGATGGCGTGCTCAGTGCCATCCTGGTTGTGTTTGATCAAAATATTGTCCGGCTTGAGATCCCGGTGAATGATTCCCTGGGTGTGAACGGCATTCAACGCTGAACAAATCTGTCCCAGGTAGGTGCGAATCTGCCCGAAGGGGAGAGCACCCTTGCGCAGGATTTTGCCCAAAGATTCACCTTCGATAAACTCCATAACCAGAAATGGAACTTGGTTGACCTGCCCTCGATCATAAATTTTCACCACACCTGGATGGTCAATGGCGGCCAGTGCCTCGCTCTCGTGAAGAAACTTCTTCAACAGCCAGGGATCCTGAAGGGCCGTATCAAGCAATACTTTAACCACAACTTGCCGTTGATGAAGGAGCTGGTCTGTCGCCACAAAAACCCGGCCAATACCACCTACGGCCAGTTCTTTTTCAATCCAGTACCGGTCTTTGAGGACCTGTCCGACCTGAATGGAGACAACCGGGTCAGATACGTTCTCGACCACCACTCTGAGTTGTTGGTGCACGGCGTTGGTTAAGTGTTCGCCGTCCTGATCACTTTTGAGGAGTGCCGCAACCTCCCGCTGCAGGGTTTCATTTCCCTGACAGGCTTTGACCAGGGCCAGAGGCTGGTCTTCTGGAGGGAGATCAACGATCTGCTCAAAAATTGACATCGCCTGTTCAAAAAGTTCCTTGGGGGTCACGACTGATTTAACTCCTTTAATAACCAGGCTTTGGCAAGTCGCCATTCGCGTTCAACCGTCGTTTCGGAGATGTGCAGGACCTCAGCGATTTCTGTGTTTTGAAGCCCGCTGAAAAACCGCAACTCAGTGATTTGAGCCTTGCGCTGGTCAAATTTTTCCAGTCGTTCTAAAACTTCATTTAATGCCAGTAAATCCACGGAGGCTGTTTCCTGGGCAATCTGGACCTGACCCAGTGACACGGGCTGCCACTCGCCGCCACGTTTGTCTGCCGCCTGTTTCCGGTATTCATCAATCAGGATTCTTCGGATTGTCCGGCCAGCAATGCCGAAGAAGTGGGCCCGATTTTGCCATTCAACCCGCTGCTCATCAATCAACCGTTCATAGGCTTCATGCACCAGCGCCGTCGGTGGCAGGGTGTGATCAAGTCCTGACCCCTGGTTGATGGAAATCCGCCGGGCAATCCGACGCAACTCATCATACACCACGGCGATTAACTGGTTGTAGGCATCTTGATTTCCGTGGTTCCATTCAAGTAGCAACTGGGTAATATCCGAAGAACTCATGGCTTATCTCCTCGATGAGGCTGGGCTGGGTTGGATGCCAGATCCAGACGATTGTGGATTGAACTTGAGCTGAAAGGAAATACAAATTCCATCGGC
>DAOQNB010001103.1:0-2030 GCA_035335845.1 Acidobacteriota bacterium
ATCATTGGCATAGTCATAAATGGTAATTCCATTCCGGTCAGTCACCCGACGAATATAGTGTGGACGTGCCCGAGTCCCTTTGTTTGGGAAAACCGAGTAGGCTGACACCATTTCGACCAGTGGGACTTCAGTCGCCCCAAGCGCCGACGGGAGAAACGGGGCCATTGGGTTGGTGATCCCAAACCGTTTGACCATCTCCGTTCCTTTCGGAATTCCGACTGATTTTAAAAGGCGAACGGCGGGAATGTTCCGTGATTTGGCCAGTGCGGTGCTCAGCGGAATCGCCCCGGAGAATGAACCGTCATAGTTACGCGGTGACCAGTTTCCCTGGGTAAATGGGGTATCAAGGACCAGACTCTCTGGTTTCCAGCCATTTTCAACTGCGGTGGCATAAATAAAAGGTTTAAAGGCAGAACCGGTCTGGCGATTTCCCTGGGTGGCGTTGTTAAACCGCGAGATTGAGAAATCATATCCGCCAACCATGGCAGTGACTTCGCCAGTTTTGGCTTCAATACACAACAATGCGCCCGTAACTTTTGGAACGACCTGTAATTCGACCGACAATTCAAACGGGTCACCCTGTGGTTCGGCTTTGGGTTTTTTCTTCGCGTCTTTGTCACCAGTGGATTCAGTCTTTGGTTTTGCTTCTTTCTTTTCGGCTTCTTTGTCTTTCTCAGGCTGGTTCATTTTTTTGATTTGAAAGACCGCTAAATCACCGACTTTAAAAACCTTAGACGGAGAGCCACCAGCAATGGCAATCTCTTTTTCAGTGACCACGGCGTGATAGTCGCCAAACGACACTTTCGCCTCACGACTATTGATTTCGGTAATGAGTCCATACACATACATGCCTTCAGCGAGGGTGAGGCTCCATTCCGGGTGTTTGTATTTGTTGATGTCTTTCACACCCTGATCAAAGATGTTGTCGAGGTCATCATGCCATTTGGCACCGTGGCGCTGGGCATAAGCGTGCAACCCGGCACGAACCGCCTGGACAGCTCTGACTTGAGCTTCAGCATCAACGGTTGTAATGACTTTATAGCCGAGGGAGTGCGTTTCGCGGGATCCGAATTTGTTTTCAAGTTCGCGCCGGACTTCTTCGACAAAAAACGCGTAGGGGCCGCTGGTGTTGGTTTCACGCGGGGTCAGGTTGAGCTTAATTGGCTTGTTTTTGGCGGCTTCCCCCTCAGCAGCAGAAATAAATCCTTCTTCAATCATGTTGTTGATCACCAGATTGCGGCGATTTAATGATTTTTCAGGATTGAGCGCGGGCGAATAGTTTGATGGCGCTTTGGGAATGGCGGCAAGCGTGGCGCACTCTTCGATGGTCAGATCTTTGGCAGATTTTCCGAAATAATATTGAGCCCCGGCTTCAACGCCGTAGGCCCCGCCTCCCAGATTGATCTGATTGGCATACAGTTCAAAGATTTGTTGTTTGCTAAATTCCCGCTCGATCTGCAATGACAAAATGGCTTCTTTGATTTTGCGGGTATAGGTGCGTTCGTCAGTCAAAAACAGCATTTTGGAAAGTTGCTGTGTCAGCGTTGAGCCACCTTCCACCGTCCGCCCAGCGAGCGTGTTTTTGACCAGAGCCCGGCTGATTCCAATTGGGTCAACCCCAAGATGTTTTTCAAACCGGGCATCTTCGATGGCGAGAATGGCCTGGCGCATATGCAGCGGAATTTCGTCATAGCTGAGCGGAATGCGCCGCTCAAGGGCAAATTCACCGATAACCGATTTTCCATCTGAGGCATAGACCTGGGTAATGCCCCACGGCTGATAGCTGGCCAGCTCAGCCACCCCCCAATCCTGACCAGCCAGGCTGCTTTGATACGCCACGGCCAGCCCGGCCAGGCTGCCTGCCAGCGCCGAGAGTAACAACACTGCAAAGAATGTAGATTTCCGAAAAAACCGCTGGACCATCGCCGGTTTTTTCTTTCGAGAATCATCCAATTCAGATCGAGTAAAAATACTGTTTACAGGCATGCAACCACCTCACTGCAGGCTGAATGAAGAATTGAGAATGAAGA
>DAOQNB010001104.1:0-2030 GCA_035335845.1 Acidobacteriota bacterium
ACCGTACTCCGACTGGTTGGCTCAAAATATCAGATTACTTTCGTTTAGGTACTTACTCCAACCTGATACAACCAGCATAACGGTCGAGGTACGGACCAGCGAGGTGCAATGGCAAGAGAACCCGGCCCGGCTGGTGACCCTGCGTGATATTACCCGATACAAACAAATTGAACAGGCATTGCGCGAATCAGTCGAGCAACAGCACAATCTGGCTGAATTCAACACGGCGCTTTTAGATTCGCTGCCCATGCACCTTGCTATTCTCAACAAACAGGCAACGATTCAGACGGTCAATCAATCCTGGCGGGCGTTTGGCGAGGCCAATGGATTGACTGAGCCATTTGAGGTTGGCAAAAACTATCTTGGGCAGTGTGATTGCCTCACTGATCCAAATCGGGATTCTGCCCTGGCGGTCCAATCAGCGATTGAACTGGCATTATCTGGCCAGCAGGTTCAGGGTCCAATTGAATATCCTTGCCATTCCCCGACCGAACAACGCTGGTTTCAGGCACTGGTGGCACCGTTACCGGCAACGCCGTTAGCTGGTGCTGTTGTGATGCATATCAATATTACAGAGCGAAAACTGGCTGAACTCTCGCTCAAAGAAAGCGAACGTCGGTTCCAGGAATTTATGGATCACAACCCGGCAGCCACCTGGATTACTGACCAGGCCGGAGTGATCCAGTATGCCAACCAGCGATTTACTCAGATGTTTCAACTTGGAAATGACAATCCGGTGGGGCAGATGATTCAAGAGTTGTTTACTCCGGTTCAGGCTGAACATCATTTGGCCATCATGGAGCAGGTATACGCGACGCGACACGCTCTTGAAGCCACTGAATCAATTAGCTCTCCAGATGGCACCACCAGATTTTTCCTGACATATCGGTTTCCGATCTGCTCTGAATCTCAATTGCTGGTGGGCGGGGTCGCCATTGATATCACGACGTTAAAAAAAGCAGAAGCAGCTCTCAAAGAAAGTGAAACCCGCTACCGAACCCTGGTTGATGCTTCAGCTCAGATCGTGGTGTCAATCAATATCAAAGGTCATCTGGTCGGAAATCAATCAGCCTGGGCGGCCCTGACCGGTCAATCTATCCCGGAACTGGCGGGCAAGGGGTGGATCAATGGGTTTCATCCTGACCATCGAGCCATTGTGTCACAACTGATGGAAACCGCCATCCAAACTCGAACGTCAGCCCAGGGGGAATTTTTGATTCAAACCGGCGAGGCGATGTACCGGTTGTTTTCATTGAGGAGTGTTCCAAATGTTGATGCGGCTGGTTCGATTACCGAACTGGTCACCGCTTTTACCGATGTCACCGAACTCAAGGATGCCGACGAAAAATTCCGGCAAAAGGAACTACAATTTTTACAGGCCCAAAAAATGGAAGCCATTGGTCGTCTGGCCAGTGGAGTTGCCCATGATTTCAATAACCTGCTCACCGTCATTGGTGGCTATACTGAACTGGCTCTGCGGCGAATCCACCCACAGGATCCAATCCACCGGTTTTTTACTGAAGTCCAAAAAGCCAGTGAAAGTGCTGGCTCTTTGACCCGCCAATTGCTGGCCTTTAGCCGCAAACAGGTGCTTCAGCCAAAAATTCTGGATTTAAACAAGGTTATTGCGAATTTGGAAAAAATGCTGCGGCGGTTGATTGGGGAAGATGTCTTTCTGAAAGTCAGTCTTTCCACCGATTTGCGACCGGTTCAGGCTGATCCGGGCCAACTTGAACAGGTTTTGCTCAACCTGGCCATTAACGCTCGCGACGCCATGCCCAAGGGCGGGAAACTGGAACTGAAAACCCACAATGTGACAGTTGAAAAAGAAGGCGCCTTTGATTTTGCCGTGCCACCAGGTGAATTTGTCAGTGTCACGATGACCGATACCGGCACCGGCATTGCCCCAGATGTCCTGAGCCAGATTTTTGAACCGTTTTATACGACGAAAGAAGATGGAAAAGGCACTGGTCTTGGGCTATCCACCGTGTATGGTATTGTCCGCCAGTCAGATGGTCACGTTTTTGTGA
>DAOQNB010001105.1:0-1977 GCA_035335845.1 Acidobacteriota bacterium
GGGTTCCGGGTTCCGGGTTCCGGGTTCCGGGTTCCGGGTTCCGGGTCTTCGAATTGATTTTCTTTTCGTCCTTTTCGTCCTTTTTGTCCTTTGATTTTCCTGAACCCTGAACCCTGAACCCTGAACCCTGAACCCTACTCTTTCCTCACCCCAGCTAAATTGGCCCATTCGCCAGACTGGATAAAGGAGGCCCAGTAAAAAGGATGGCGCCGTTTGGGGTCTTTGAGCATCTTGAGCTGGACATTGCGGAGGGCATCGCTACGGCCTTCGCCAGCTTTGAGCCGGGTATAGTATTCAACCATCAATTCCCGCGTGGGACGGTCGGAAACAGACCAGAGGCTCATCATTTGGGATTCGCTGCCGGCCAGAACCAGCGCCCGGCGAAGGCCATACACACCATCACCGGTTTTGGCTTCACCAACCCCAGTTTCACAAGCCGAGAGAACGACCAGTTTGGTACCCCACAGGTCAAGGTGTGCAGCTTCAAGGGCGGTCAAGGTGCTGTTGCTTTGATCATCTCCGTCGCGGTTGGCGCCAGCAAAAAACAGCCAGGAACGCAGGAGTGGATTCTCAAGCTTGAGTTGTTCGGCATTTCCCTGAGGTTCAGTTGGCACCAGCGAGCGCTGTGCTATCTGAGGAAGTTGGATTTGGGGTGTATCTTCCAGAAACCGCCCGTGAGTCGCAATGTGCAGGATTTCAGGTCGTTTGACCTCTTTCAGCATTGGTTTCGAGGCGTGAGCCTGCATTTTGAGATCAGCTTTGGGAAAGAGACTTTTTAAGGATTGTCCTTCAACTTTCGTTCCAATGAGCCGGGAAAGCGGTGCATATTGTTTTCCAGCCAGTACGGGTCCTTTGCCATTTGCATAATCTGGGTCGGCCAGAATGACTGGGCGATGATGACTCTCAACTTTCACTGCCAGCCGAAGCAAATCACGTCCGCTGGTTAAATACGTGAGCTGGTACTGTTCAAGCAGAAACGATCCGGTTTCGTCTATCAAAGCCGCAAAGGGAATCAAACTCAGCATGCCATCAGGTGAGATGAGCAAATGGCTGGCATTCCCGATGAGCGCCCGAATTGGGTTGAGAACCAGGTGATTGAGATTCTGGACTGCCGGTTTCAGTTCATTTTCAAAGTCTGACCTGGAATTGCTCAAAAGCCGGCGCAGTTTCACCACGCTTTCGTCAATATGCTGGGCTTCGCCAAGATCCGCGACATTGATTTTGCCCTGGTGATCAAGCGAATACACCACATACCGCGCCGGACCAAAGCGGTTGACTTGGGTGTCATAAGGCCGATAGACGGCATATTCGAGCAAAACTGCCTGAGCCGGAATGAGCTTTTGAATGCCTTCGAGCGTGATCGGAATGGTTTGGGCTTGAAATTCCTTGCTGCGACGGCTGATGGTGACTTCCAGTTTTTCTTTTTGTTCTTCCAAAGACTGCAGGTAGGCAAGATGGTCTTCTGCCTTTTGTTTACCGGGCCCGCGCAGGGTAAGCACTGAAATTTGACTGGTCAGGCGTGCATAGTCATCGAGGAGTGTCTGAGTTTCCGGGTCTTGTCTCTGACGCAGGGTATCAATCGCCTGAGTCAGCGCATCCAGCGCCCGTCCTTTGCGACGCAAGAGAACCGTCAGGGCAACCCGGCGGGCCTCAAGGCTCTGAGGTGCCGTTTGTAGATTGAGCGACAGCGTGCGCTCTGTGATGGTGGCGGTCTGATTCAGGTAGAGCAGTTTCTGTCGCTCGGATCCCGCCACCAGATTGCGCATCAGATCGCGTTCACTGACGTCATTACTTCGGGTTTGATAGAGAATCGCCTGGGAAATATCACCTTTGGCCTGGTACAGAGCTGCCAGACGAAACAGCGTTTCGGCCACTGCCGGGTGGTTTGGGCCAAATGCTTTTTCACGAATTTCGAGCGACTGTTTCAAGAGTGGTTCGGCGGTGGCGAAATTGCCTTTGGCCTCATAAAACTGGGCC
>DAOQNB010001106.1:0-1974 GCA_035335845.1 Acidobacteriota bacterium
ACTGGGAACTTCAAGATGTTCTTCTTGAACAAGTTCTAATTCTTTCCCTTCAGCCGTCCAGGTCCCTGTTTTGGTGCCTTTACCCGTAATGGTTCCTCCATCTGGAGTTGGACGAGAGGGGGTAAACTCCACTGGCTTGCCATTGAGTTTGTAGGTATCGGTTAAAGTTTGTTCGCCCTGGCTCGTTTTAACGGTGGTTGCGATGGTTAATTCGTCGCCTTTTTGAGTGATGTTCATGGTCTGTTCCATATCAGGGGGCAGACCTTCGCTTTTCGCTTTGTCCATGACCCATTTTCCATTCAGATCAGTTTTTTGAGCCGCGGCGGCGCTCAAACAAATTGCCAGTACCAGACCCAATGCAGTTGCTGCAGTTTTCAGACGAAACATGTGAATTCTCCTTAGAATATTGAACCGGAATGATCTTTGAATTGAAGATCAAATAATTTGTGGCGACGGTTGGAAGCGTATTTTGTGAAACATGGTTGTGAAGCGGCTTCAGAAACGAAGCTGAATCAGAAATGTTCAAGCCGTTGAATGAAATCCTGGTTGTGATCATAGGGGTTGGGGCAAAAGGTGTCCATAGGATCCAGGTTTGGAGCTGAGAAGGTCAGGTTGAAGATTTTCAGATTCAGGGATGAAGACATCAAAATGAAAAACGGAGGCCGTTCTTTTGGATTGCTGGAATCGTCTCGTCAAACAACAATGCAGCGATTGATCAATCTTTTTCCAATAAGGGAGTTGGCACTATGTCGAATTTTTCAGCCCGGTGGAATCTGACCGGGCACAAAGCACTGGTCACTGGCGGTTCAAAAGGCATCGGGGTTGCCATTGTCGAAGAATTCCTGGGGGTTGGGGCCACGGTTCTTTCCGTCGCTCGGAACGAAGCCGTTTTAGAAGAGAGCGTCCGTGGTTTTCGTGAAAAAAATCTTCCAATCCATACCGTGGCGGCTGATGTCGGAACACCTGCGGGGCGAGCGGCGATTTGGGCGGCGGTTGACGAAAAATTGAACGGACTGGATATTTTGGTGAGCAATGTCGGCACGAACATCCGCAAAAAAGTGCTTGATTACACCACGGAAGAAATCCTGAGTCTCTTTAACACCAACCTTTTCTCGGCTCTGGAGTTGACCCGCGAAGCCCATCCCCGCCTCAAACAGAGCAATCAGGCGAGCGTGATCTTGATTGGTTCGATTGCCGGAATGACCGCCTTGCCGACCGGAATTCCCTATGGCGCGACCAAAGCTGCCATGGCCCAGATGGCACGAGGGTTAGCGTTTGAATGGGCGGCGGATGGCATTCGGGTCAACGCGATTGCGCCGGGATTTATCCAGACGCCGTTGACTCATCCAGTCCTGGCCAATCCTCAATTTATGGCGCACTTCCAAAGCCGGGTCCCGCTTAAACGTCCTGGAACTCCGGAAGAAATCAGTTCACTGGCGGCGTTTCTGGCCTTACCCGCCGCGAGCTATATCACCGGGCAAACGATTGTGGCTGATGGCGGATTGACGATTCAGTCGCTATAAATCGAGGACGACAGGAGTTGGGAATCTGGCTCCAAATTGTGTAGCCACCAGTTAAACCGAGGTGTAGCCACCACTTGAAAGCCACTGGCTAGCCACATTATCCAATCATGTGGCTAGCCACTGGCGAAACTAAGTATGGCTTAAGTTAATGAAATCAGTGGTTTACAGTTGGTTTGTTGAGAGTATTCATATCAGTCAAAAAATGCCAGACACTAAATTGTGTAGCCACCAGTTAAACCAATAAAACTGAGGTGTAGCCACCAGTTGCAAGTACTGGCGAGCCACCTGCTTCAATCAGGTGGCTCGCGGCTGACTCTGGACCAGTGAAACTGGTACTTTTCAAGCGATCTTTCTCTGTCACCAAATCCAAAATCCGAAAAATCTTTTTTGACGGTTGTTAATAAATTGGCGCATGGCCCGTTTTACAGGTAAGAACCAAAACTGGAGGGAC
>DAOQNB010001107.1:0-1944 GCA_035335845.1 Acidobacteriota bacterium
ATGAAGAATGAAGAATGAAGAATGAAGAATGAAGAATGAAGAATGAAGAATGAACCGGTTTTTTGTTTTCAGCTTTCCTCTGTGTCCCTCTGTGTCCTCTGCGGTGAAAAATGCTGGAATTCTCGAAAGATCCTTGATCAGATGGATTGACTACTCGCTTTTTGTTCGCGGTTCCATCGCTTTTTCCCGGACCAGTCGGATGTGGAGGCGCAAATTGTACACTTCGTCAGTGTAGGAAAGCGGCACCACAATTTTGGCGACTTCGCGCTCCAGGTCATCAAGTTCAACCAAAATCTGGGCGAAATCCTGGTTTTGCTCAGGATTCACCACTTTGTTTTCAAGGGCAATGAGCATGCCGTACCAGGTATAGATTTTTCGGCGGGTTCGCCAGGCATAAATCGGTGGGGCAATCCGAAGGAGTGGAATCAACATCGTCAACAGCGGCAGGAGCACAAATTTCAACCGGTCAACCGCCGTGGCTGCCCAAAACGGCAAATGGCGGGTTAGAAATGATGGTCCGAATCGGAAATACCGCACCGCTTCGTCATTGAGCGGAAATTGAATAAAGTCAGACGACGGGAACTGACCGGTTTTTTCAAGCATTCCCGTTTCTTTGCGATGAATTTCATTGGCGGCCTGTAACAACAAATTGACGAGCGCCGGGTGGAAATTCTCTCGAACGACAATTGAGGCGGTTGACGCCAGCAAGACCACGTCTTCGGCTGGAATGTTTTTCTGCATATCCACCACGCCTTCATACAGAATGACGCTGGAAAAATAGCGATAGCGGCTTTTGTAGGCTTCAACGCGTTCAAAATTCATTAACCGGATGCCTTCAGACCGCAGCAAATCATTGATGACCGGGGCTTCTGGCGCACCGACAAAAAAGGCCGCGTCAATTTGACTGGTTTTTAATGCTTCAGCAGCCTGATTTCCTCCAAGTGAGAGAATTTGGGTCGTGGCGACAGTTAAACCATTGTCAGATAAGATTTTCAGCGAGACCATCCGGGTGCCGCTTCCTTCCGCCCCTACCGCAACTCGTTTCCCTTTCAATTCCACCAGTCGCTGAATCGGCTGTTCCCCGCGATAAAACACCCAGAGCGGTTCATAAAAAACACTGGCTACTGAAGTAAAGTCAGGGGTAGCAGCCGGATCCCCGGTTCCAGTTTGGGCGAAAATGATATCCACGCCTTTGCCGTGGGTTTTGAGCAGTTCCAGGTTTTCGACTGAACCCGAAGTCTGCAGCACCTCAAGCTGAATCCCATTTTGGGCAAAATAATCTCGATAGCGGAGGGCAAACTTGTAATAAGCGCCGCTTTCGAGCCCTGTTGCCATCACGACTTTGCGTGGTGGCGCTGGTTCAGCAAACTGAAAGGCAATCCCAAAAGCGACAACGGTCAAAAACAAGATCAAGCCATAGGTCTTGAAGAATTCTTTATTCATGGGTGATTTCGTGGGTCGTTTGATCCTGGGGTTTGGGTTTTTTCAAAGAAGGTCGTTGGGCTGACTGGGGCGGGACGGCTTTGACTCGTTGTTTGGTGACCTGTGCTCGAACGGCGGGGCGGTTTTTGAAACGCATTCCAGATCCACTTTTTGACATAGGAACCTCCGGCAATAAAGAACGGCCAAAGAAATCCTTTCTGGCCGGTTGTGGGATATTGTATAAGTCAACTTGTTCCTTCTCCACAAGCTTTCCTCTTCACTTCAATTTTGGAGCTACCTCATGAAACCTTCGACCAGGCCAGGGTTTTCGGTTGATTCGACGCGCCGGGAAATCCTCAAAGGATTGGCTGGCCTTGGGGCCGTCGGCACGATTTTCAGCCGGGCGTTGTATACGCTCGCGCAAACAACTGGCACGGTATCAAGCGACATGATCCGTCAGGCTGAATGGATTGCAGGTGTATCGTTTACCGATGCCGAGCGTGAAATGATGCTGGCTGATTT
>DAOQNB010001108.1:0-1939 GCA_035335845.1 Acidobacteriota bacterium
TATCTGAGTACCTTGACCCCGCTTCGTCGGTGGTTGACTTCATCAGACCGGCGTTCCCGACAGGTCCAGGCGGCGGCCCGTGCTGCATTTGTCGAGTTTGAAATCCTGCATACCCGGAGCCGAACCGGAGTTTTAATTTACTGGTCAGTGGTGGAGCAGCAAGTCGAAATCATTGCAGATCTTGGGGTGATGGCGGCCATTCCACGTGAAGCCTGGAAGCAGGCTCTGGCTGAATTCCAAATGAATAAGCCCACGCGGCAACGAATGTCTGATTTTCCAGAAGACCTGCTGACCTTTGGCCAATTTCTGAGCCGCTATCTCCCAGCCACGGCTGATAACCCCGACGAACTTCCAAACCGTCCGCGCATTCTGTCATGAGCCTTTTCAAACGACATTTTTTCCTGGTGTGTCTGGTGGCGGGCCTGTCAGGTCTGCTGGTCTGGTCTGAACTGGCCTCAGGGGCGGCTCGTCCTGGGGGTGGTCACTCGTATGGTGGAAGCCGAAGCAGTGGCGGCGGCAGTGGAGGAGGAGGCGGCGGCGAAGGACTTTTTTTCTTGTTGGAGCTGATTTTTCGCCTGATCTTTTACTACCCCAAAATTGGAATTCCCCTGTTACTCATTGTCATTGTGTGGTTTCTCTATAGTTCACGCCACAGCCGGGTGCCATCATATTCATCCCGGATGCCGCAACAATGGGAACCTCTGCCGTCCCCAGCAACGATTTCCCAGCGGTCAGATGCCCTTCGGGTGCATGACCCTAACTTCTCAGAAATTCTCTTCATGGATTTTGTCGCCGCGCTGTATGGTCGAGTCCACGAAGCTCGTGGCCGGCGAGAACTTGAGCCGTACCGGTCATTTGTCAGTCTGGATGCGTTAAATCAGCTTTTGTATCAAACTCCGGCGGATGTGGTTGGGGTGACCGGTATCGTGCTGGGGTCGGCGACCATCATTGACTTTAGCCCGGTTTCGGAGCCGGTCATTACCCTCACTGTTGAATTTGAGACCAATTACACCGAACTCAATCGCAATGGTGAAGGCCAGACCACCTGGTATGCCCGTGAACGCTGGGCGTTTCAGCGAAAACGGGATCTGCTGTCGCGTCCACCGGAAAAAATTACCGTGGACCGGTGTCCAAAGTGCAATGGGCCGCTTGAGAAACGTCAGGATGGAAGCTGTGCTTTCTGTGGCGTGATGATTCTGGGCGGAGACTTTGACTGGTTTGTGATTCGAATTGAACTCCTGAGCCGTGAAGATCGCGGGCCTGCTCTGACACAGGATGTACCCGAGCAGGGCACTGACCTGCCAACCGTGTTTCAACCAAATGTTGATCTGGTGTTTAAGCAGTTCACCGTGTTGAATCCAACCTTTCAGTGGGGAGTCTTTGAAAAGCGCGTCCAGCACATTTTTCATCAAATTTATCAGGCCTGGACCTCGCTCGATTGGGAGCAGGCACGTCCGTTTGAAACAGACAACGTGTTCCAGATGCACCGCTATTGGATTCGCGAATATGAGCGCCAGGGGCTGCGCAACGTGCTCAAAGATATTCAAATTGCCCGGATTGACCTGGCCAAAGTGAAGGCTGATGCCTTTTTTGATGCCATCACCGTCCGAATTTTCGCCAGTTGCATTGATTACACGGCAGATTTAGCCGGTACCATCCTATCCGGCAAGCCAAATAAACCCCGTATCTTTTCTGAATACTGGACTTTTATTCGTCGCCGGGGTGTAGCGGCGGTATCGAAGGGGAATTCAAGCTGCCCCAATTGCGGCGCGCCGCTCCATATCAACATGGCTGGGGTCTGTGAGTATTGTGGCAGCAAAATTACCAGCGGCGATTTTGACTGGGTGCTGAGCCGCATCGAACAGGATGACGCCTATCGGGGCTAATCCGGGTTCCGGGTTCCGGGTTCCGGGTTCCGGGTTCCGGGTTCCGGGTTCCG
>DAOQNB010001109.1:0-1931 GCA_035335845.1 Acidobacteriota bacterium
AGCAACTGCGGGAAAATCGCCACGCCCTTTTCATTGGTCGTGACGGTGATCGATTGGGTGGTCCCTTCATTGGTGGCAGTTACTGTCGCACCGGCGACAACCGCGTCAGTTGGATCCTTGACGGTTACCACCAGGCGGCCTGCAGTGGTCTGCGCCGAAGCCGCAAAGCTTGTTCCCAACAGAATTGGTAAACAAAGCAGCGTACTCACCAGCACAAACACACTCAGACACCTGCGTGTCAGATTCGTCGGATTCATAAACTTCTCCCTTCAAGTGTGAGGTGTTTCAACAGTTTTTTTTGTGTTCAGTTCGCTTTGAGATATGACCGATGAGAACCGGAATGGTTGTTGGCCATAGATATCCCTTTGGGAGCGGCAACTCCTGTGCCAGTTACAACCAGAATTTCCGATTTTGAAGGGAGGGCTTTTGAATTCAATACTTAGAATTCCGGAGACAGTTTTTTGAAGTTATTCAAATACATCACTTTCCGGAAACCTTCCAAAAATCTGAATAAAAAATCCAAATTTTCCAATTCATTTCTTTTTTTTCGGGTTTTCCACAAAAAAAAGCCAGCACAGCGGGAATTTTTCCGTTTGTGCCGGCTGGATTTTCAGAGAATTGAAACTCGGAGTTTAGTTCGTGATCTTCTTTGAATTCACTTTTTTGGAAACCGGAGGTGGATCTGGCGGAAAGACCAGTTCACTGGCTGAAACCGTGTATTTCCACAGTTCCTTGCCTTCAGTGTCCAGTGTGCGGAGCGTAATCACCCGCTCATCTTTTTTCCCAGCGACTTCCATCAGACTGAAATTTTGCTGCTCTGTGACCCAGGTGCCTGGAACCCGCAACGGATTGTTTTCTTCGCCTGGATGTGGGCCGCTCCCGGATGTCAGCGGACTGGCGGTCAGGTCATAGAGTGGGTAGAGGCCAGGCTCAGTTCGTTTGATCAGTTCGGTATGGTGACGGTCCCCTGAGATAAACAAAACCCCTTTGATTTTGGCAGTCCGCAGGAAATCAAAAAGTTGGTTCATCTCCCTTGGGTATTTGCTAAATGATTCAAACTGAGTCGGGATGTTCATCATCTGATTGCCCCCAACGATTACCTTGAAGGTGGCTTCGCTTGATGCCAGTGAGTCCATCAGCCACTTCATCTGGGCATCGCCAAACATCACCCGGTCCGGTCCATCTGGAAGCAAATTTGGGGCGCGATGATAGCGGTCATCGAGAAAGAAAAATTCAACATCCGAAAGCTCAAACCGGCTGAAAACACCAGGGGTTTCGGGCGTTCCATAGGCTTGATTGGCCCAGTAATCCTTAAATACCCGGAGCGAAATGTCTTTCCCACGAAAACTTCGGTCAGCATCATTGGCACCATAATCATGATCATCCCAGACCGCATAGTTGTGGGTTGACGCCAGCAGCGGCTGCATTTCAGCCGTGGCCCGCGTGTGGGCATTGCGATATCGCATTGCACTTTCAGTCATGCAATCGGCTTCCCGGTAATAGATATTATCCCCAAGCCAGAGCATCGCATCCGGTTCAAGCGCGGCCATACTGGTAAAAATCTGGACTTTGCGGCCATATTCCTGGCCAGGTCGGTCATAGGGTGGATCGTTGATATAGGCGCACGATCCCATTGCAATTCGAATGGCCGGCGGGTCGTTGCGCCATTTCCACATTTTCTGGGTTTGGAACGTAGTTCGATAGGGCAAATCCACCCGCAGCCCATCTAAATACACTTCATAGTCATATTTGGTGCCAAATTCGAGTTGTGAAATGACAAATCGCGCAATGTGATCGGTGGCGGCTGAGGTTTCAACTTCGGAAGACATCCGGGCTGAGGCTGGCTGCCCTTGCTTCCAAAATCGAATCTGAGCGCGTGCCGGTTGGGTGGTTTGCAGCCAGATCACCGTTTCGGTTAACTCGCTGTAGCC
>DAOQNB010001110.1:0-1913 GCA_035335845.1 Acidobacteriota bacterium
CCGGAACCCGGAACCCGGAACCCGGAACCCGGAACCCGGAACCCGGAACCCTAACCTATGCACAAACTTGCCTGTCTTGGATTCCTCGCTTTGCTTCCGTTTTTACTCGCCTCGGGTTGCCGACGCAACCAGCAACTCACGCCTGGATTGCTCGTGATGGCAACTGAAAAAGCGCCCAAGAGTATTGACCCTCGGGTTGGCAACGACAGTGTTTCGGCCCGGTTGCATCAGTTGCTCTTTAACACGCTGGTTACCAAAAACGATAAGCTCGAAATTGTCCCAGAGCTGGCGACCTTCGAAGTATCACCAGATGCAAAAACCTTCACGTTTCATTTGAAACCTGGGGTGATGTTCCACAATGGCAAGCCACTCACCGCCGAAGACGTCAAATACACGTTTGACACGCTCCGCGACCCCAATTTCAACTCCGCCAAAAAGGGTGATTTTATTAAGGTTGAGGTGATTGAAGCCCCTGACCCACAAACAGTCATCTTTCGGTGCAAAGAACCCAATTCCCCGATGCTGGTCAGCCTGGTGGCAATTGGGATCATTCCAAAAGACAGTGGTGCCACGGCTGAAACCAAACCAATTGGGACCGGACCGTTTAAAGTAGGCGATTATCAGGTAGACCGTGAAATCACCATGGAAGCCTTCCCTCAGTATTTTGAGGGGGCTCCGAAGCTTGAAAAAGTTCGCGTCCGATTTATTCCAGATAGCGCCGTGCGTGAACTCGAACTCCGTCAAGGCGGCGTCCAGTTGGCGGTCAATGCCGATCTGGCTTCAGATACGGTTGAAAAACTGGCGCAAACTCCAAATCTCACAGTCTGGCAAAGCACTGGCACCAACATTTCACATCTCGGACTCAATTGTGATGACCCGATTTTGAAGAATGTCAAAGTCCGACAGGCGCTGGTGCATGCCATAAACCGCGAGAGTTTTATCAAGAATGTCCTGCGCAATATGGCCCGTCCGGCCTATGGACCACTTCCGCCGGAACAATGGGCGTATCCGGCTGACCTGCCAAAACTTGACTATGACCCGGCCCTGGCCAAAAAGCTGCTCGACGAAGCCGGGTACCGCGACCCGGATGGAGACGGGCCGCAAACACGGCTCAAACTGGAAATCAAAACGTCTTCCCTGCCGTTGGCTCGTCAGATTGCCACGGTGTTGCAGGAACAGTTTAAGCAAGTCGGGATTCAGCTTGAAATCCGATCTTTTGAATTTCAGACGTTTTTGAGCGATGTCAACGCCGGGAATTTCCAGCTTTACACGTTGACGAGCATCGGCGCCAATCAGCACCCTGATTATTTGAGTTATGCGTTTGATTCGTCGCGCATCCCCACGAAAGAGAAAAACTATAGCGAAGGCGCCAACCGCAGCCACTATCGTAACGCTGAAGTTGACGGCTGGTTGCGCAAAGCCGGGGCAACACTCAACCAGGAAGAACAAAAGCAACTCTACGGGCTGGCACAAAAGAAAATCGTCGAAGAAGTCCCCACCATTTTCCTGTGGTATCCAAACAACGTTGCCATCGGCAACAACAAGCTGACAAACGTAAAGCCTGATTTGTCAGGAAGTTACACATTTTTGAGAAATTCGACTTTTCAATGACAAAATAATACCAGTTTGTAGTCAGTAGTCCGCTAAGTTTATCCGGTTGAACAACTTAACGGCTTGCTATAGCATTTCAGATAAATATTTCCTGGGAGCGCCGGCATCCTGCCGGCATCAATCGGTTGCGGTTCAAGCAGTTGCCGGCAGGATGCCGGCGTTCCCAGGGGGGAATCTTTTTCTGAAAAACTATAATACGAAGGTTTCATTGCAAATTGGTATAACCATTTGAAATCAATGAGTTTCAATCATTCTTCATTCTTCATTCTTCATTCTTCATTCTTCATTCTTCATTCTTCATT
>DAOQNB010001111.1:0-1912 GCA_035335845.1 Acidobacteriota bacterium
CCAAACGTGATTTTGTGCGAACGGGGCATCCGCAGTTTTGATCCTGCCACCCGCGATGTGCTTGATCTGGCCTCAGTGGCGCTGCTGAAGGAACAAACCCACCTGCCCGTGATTGTTGATCCAAGCCACGCCACCGGAAAACGGAGTTTGATTCTGCCGGCTTCGCGGGCGGCTGTGGCCGTTGGGGCTGATGGGTTGATCGTCGAAATCCATCCGGTTCCAGAGCAATCAGTTTCGGACGCTGATCAAGCCATTTCACTGGAAGAGTTCACCCGACTCCTGACCCAAATCGAACCAATTGCCAGTGCAGTTGGCCGAACGATGTTTGAATGTGTCGCTGGCTAAAAAATGAGCGAACAGTCAGTACCACCTGCGTCAGCGGGTGGGTAAAAGCGAGAAATGTGCATGTCAAAGCAAAATTCAGCCCTACAATCACCTACTGAACTCCCATTTATGGTCACGGTTTTGTCAGACGTTGAAACACCAGCGTCGCTCTTTCACAAACTGTGTTCTGACGAACCGACGGCCTTTTTATTTGAAAGTGCTGAAGGCGATACCCGACTGGCACGGTATTCATTGATTGGGATGGATCCGGTGTTGACGGTTACCTTCCACAACGGAACGGCAACCGTCATTCGAACTGAAACAAAAACCACAACTGAATTTTGCTTTGACAATCCTTTGAAAGTTTTGGAAACGCTGCTGGCTCAGGAGCAGCAACGATTTACGGCAACGCTACCGGCTGACTTTCCGTTTGCCGGGGGATTCGTCGGATATTTGGGCTATGCGGCAACGCAATATTTCGACCGAATTCCACAGCCGGAAACGAGACCGTTTGGAATTCCGGAAGGGTTTTATGGGCTGTATGACACCTTCATCGTGTTTGATCACCTCTACCGGAAAATCAAGTTTATCTCGTACCGAAGCCAATCACACCTTAATCACCTGCTTGAAAAACTCTCATCCACTCCTCACTCGCTCCGTCCGCTGATTGCTCCCCAACCTCCGACAACTGAACCTGATCTTTTTGAAGGCGTCCAAACTGTGTTTGATCGCGAGCGGTTTTGTAACGTCGTCAAAAAATGCAAAGAATTTATTAGTGCCGGTGAAGTGTTTCAGATTGTGCCCAGCCAGCGGTTTTTTGTCCCAATTGAAAGCCAGCCATTTGATATCTACCGCAATTTGATCAGCTTAAACCCTTCGCCGTACGCCTATTTTCTGAAATTCCCTGGGTTTACCTATCTTGGTTCATCGCCAGAAACCTTTGTTGAGTGCCGCCAGGGAAAAGTCGTGTTGCGGGCGCTGGCCGGAACGCGTCCACGCGGCACAACCCCGGAAGCTGATGAAGCCCTGGCCCAGGAACTCCAATCAAATGAAAAAGAACTGGCCGAGCATTTCATGTTGATTGACCTGGAACGCAACGACCTGGGACGGGTCTGTGAGGTCGGAAGCGTCGCCGTCGGCGAGATTGCGCAAATCATCCGCTATAGCCACGTCATGCATCTGGCCACGGAGGTCAGCGGCACGCTTCGCGCTGACAAAACGGTGTTTGATGTCTTCCAGAGTTGTTTTCCACGCGGTACGGTTTCTGGCGCACCCAAAATCAGAGCCATGCAGCTTCTGGCTCAGCTTGAACCCGAACAGCGCGGGATTTACTCAGGCGTGGTTGGGTACATTGATTTTAATGGAAATGCGGACGGTGCGATTGCGATTCGGTCAGCGACAGTCAAAGACGGTATTGCGCATCTGAATGCAGGTGCAGGCGTGGTCTATGATTCTGACCCGGAAGCCGAATATGAAGAAACCCGGAATAAAGCCAAAAGTGTCCTTCGGGCAATTGTGTCAACCAAAATCCAGTAGGGTTCCGGGTTCCGGGTTCCGGGTTCCGGGTTCCGGGTTCCGGGTTCCGGGT
>DAOQNB010001112.1:0-1895 GCA_035335845.1 Acidobacteriota bacterium
CTGACGACTGATGCCGCCGAAATTGAAATCCCAGTGTATTCACCAGTTTCGAGCGAATCATTGTGTACCTATGGGGAGCTTGAAACCGGCAGTATTCAACACCAGATGGTTGTGCCGGCAGATGTCATTCCAGAACTCAGCACCCTGGAAATCACAACGGCTTCAACCCAACTGCCGCAACTGACAGATGCGATTCGAGCCTTGATGGAGGCTCCTTTTTCGTGTGCAGAACAACTCGCGTCGCGATTGATGGCACTGGCTGAGATCGAACCAGTTTGGAACGAGATAAGCCAGGCTTCCAGGTTGGGCCGAAATCAGTTGCACCAGCAAGCTCAGGCTGATTTTCGAGCGTTACTTTCATATCAGAGCCTCAATGGGCAATTTGCTCTCTGGAAAGGAGGTGCGGGCAGGCAATTTCCAATGATTACGGTTCATGCCGCGCACGCCCTGGCCCGTGCCAGACACATTGGATTCAAGGTAGATGCAGAAACCTTCAACGCCATTCGATCCACGCTTTCGACGATTGAAACCCAGTTCCGCCCCGATGATAGTACTGAAATTCGATGTTTGATTTCAGCTTATGCACTCTATGTCCGGCATCTGCTGGGAGATACGGATGTCACCAAAGCTGCCGCGCTGTGCAGCCAGTACCAGATGCAAACAATGCCACTTGATGCAGTTGGATGGCTTCTGCCGGTGGTTTCAGGTCACTCAGCATTGCGCCACGAACAAGACGCTCTGCTCAACATCGTCAACAATCGGGCCATTGAAACCGCCGGCAAGGTCCAGTTTCCAAACTCATACCCAACTGATGGATTCAAAGTGTTTTATTCCCGAAATCGGACTCACGGTCTTGTGCTTGAAGGATTACTGGCGGCTGATCCAAAAAGCCCGCTCATTCCAAAGCTGGTTCGCAGCCTGTTGGAGAACCGTTCCCACGGTCACTGGCAAAACACCTTTGACAATGCCCTCAATATTCTGGCGTTAAAACACTTTTTTTCACTTCAGGTACACACAAAGCCTGACGTTCGCACCTCGATCTGGATAGGTGACCGCTTTGTCGGTAAAGGCCGCTTGAACGGCGAGGCGAAGACCAAAAATCAATTGAGCCTTCCACTCAATCAAATCAGCCAGCCTGGAGAAAGCACACTGGTCACCATCAGCAAAACAGGAACCGGTACATTGAATTACCGGCTGGGGATCATCTCGGTGCCAAAAGAAGTGAGGCTTGCACCGCTGGAAGCCGGTTTTACAGTCTCGCGTGAATACCAGGCGGTTGACGACCCGGCGGATGTAAAACGGATTTCAGCAAACGAATGGCAGATTCGGGCTGGCGCTCGCGTCAAAATCCTGGTCACGATGGTAATCACGTCAGCGCGATATCACGTGGCGCTCACCTGCCCAATCCCGGCAGGGCTGGAAATCCTCAACCCAGATCTATCTCTCAATCGACGGCTTCCGCTTGAAAATGGTGCAGTTGACCCAAAATGGTGGCCATTGGCCTGGATTGAGCATGAAAATCTGCGCGATACCCGTGCTGAAGCCTTTGGGTCTCAGGTTCGGGAAGGCACCCACACCTACAGCTTTTTTGCCGTGGCGAGCACGCCAGGAAAATTCCTGGTGCCACCGGCCAAAGCCGAAGAAATGTACGCTCCTG
Source organism: Acidobacteriota bacterium (assembly GCA_035335845.1). Lineage (GTDB taxonomy): Bacteria > Acidobacteriota > Blastocatellia > Chloracidobacteriales > Chloracidobacteriaceae > JACQXX01. The sequence continues at coordinate 1,658 of DAOQNB010001112.1, forward strand.
AAACTTTTGGCCGTAGCGCCACCGACCTCGTTGTGGTTCAGGATTAACCTTTGGAGTGCGGCGGCTTGACGCCGCTTTGTTATGCCGTGACTTGTCGCTGATTGATTTCATTCCAATGGCGACAAGTCGCCGGAACCAAAGCGCCGACAAGTCGGCGCACTCCAAAGTTTAGTCAGCATCAAATCATTGCCGGTTCGATCAAAAGCTTGATTCCAGCCACAACCTGGGCAATGCGGGC
>DAOQNB010001113.1:0-1891 GCA_035335845.1 Acidobacteriota bacterium
GAGGATCAAGAGTTTACCGTGTTTTATTCAAAAGATCGAACGCCGGCCATTCTGTTAGAAGGGTTGCTGGCGGCAGATCCAACCAATCCACTGATCTCCAAACTTGTTCTGAGCCTGATTGAACGTCGGTCAAATGGTCGCTGGCAAAACACACTTGAAAATGCCCTGAACCTGATAGCGCTCCAGCAGTATTTTTCGACCCGGGAAACGATCATTCCGGACTTTCTGGCCCGTGTCTGGCTGGGCGATGCCTTTGCCGGAGAACATCATTTTGCCGGTCGCACCACTGAGCAGTACCAGGTATCAATTCCACTCAACCAGGTCGGAAGCCCTGGTGAAACCAAACCCGTGATACTGAGCAAAGAAGGTGTGGGTCAATTGTATTACCGATTGGGACTCAACTACGTGCCGAAAGAAGTCATGCTCAGTCCAGTGGAAGCTGGATTTTCCGTTGGGCGTCAATATGAGGCCGTAGACAACCCCGACGACGTCAAGCGCCTTTCCGCGAACGAATGGCAGATTCGGGCTGGCGCTCGCGTCAAAGTCACCGTGACGCTGGCGGTTTCGTCTCGCCGACATCACGTGGCGCTGGTGTGTCCCATTCCTGCTGGACTTGAAATCCTCAACCCGGCCCTGCGAACCGCCCCTGAGGATCCCGAGGATCGTGGCCGGACAGGCGACTGGCCAAAGTCCTGGGTGAACCATCAAAATTTGCGGAGCACCCGCGCCGAGGCGTTTGGGTCACAACTCAAAGAAGGGCTGCATACCTACAGCTTTTTTGCTTTTGCGACGACGCCAGGAAAATTCCTGGTGCCACCCGCGAAAGCGGAAGAAATGTACGCCCCCGAAACTTTTGGCCGGGGGCAGACCGAGATTATGAAAGTAATTGGCGACTAACAAGGAGCAAACGGGTTCTGCCCCCAGTTACTGGAAAGGCAAAGGGTGAAAATGAATCTTCAGGTCATCGTTTTAGGCAATAACTTGACCGGGATGGCCGCTGCCCAAAAACTGGCTGAACAAGGTGTTTCGGTCGGAGTCGCTGAGTTGCCCGAAGAGCGTTCATTTCCGGAATTGCTCTCAATTGATCCTACACCGTTCAATTCGACTGAGATGAAAGGCTTCGAATTTTGGTATTTAATGGATCACCTCTATCAGCAGCACCAGATAAGCCATTGGGGAGGGAAAAATAGCTCCTGGATGATTGAATACCAGGAATCTCGTTTTTTACTCAAAAGTGATACATCCCCAATAGAATATACCGCACAGACGCTTATTTATTGCCCATATCTTTGCCCGCCGTTGGCTTACCCACCGCCGAAAGAAACAATTGAACGATTGCATGGATATTCAGTGAGCTGGTGTACCTCGTCAGACGGTTATTTCTGCCGTGGAAAAAAGGTCGTAGTGGTTGGAAGCGGAGATTGGGCACTTGAACAGGCATTGATCGTGGCTGACTTCGCTTCTGAAGTCGTCATTGTATGCCCTCAGCCTCAACTAAACCTGAGACGAAATACTCTGATGACGCGGCTTCATCAGAAGTCGAATATTCGCGTTCTGAATAAATCGCAGGTAACGGATCTGATCACTCAAAATCAATATCCAATTTGTGGAATCCGATACCTTCAGGAAAATATCAGCCGGGAGCTGAGTTGTGAGTTTTTGTTTCTGGCCACTGAGATTGAAGATGGCAATACGCTCATTGAGCCATCCAGCACAGTCTCGGCGCAACTCAGAGAACTGGCTTATCAAGCCGGAACCATCACGGGAATCCACTACGCTGAACATGACCTGCTGGTGAAGGACGGCTTTCGTGTTGCTCAGAATATTTTAAGAGACCTTCATCTTGACGACTAAACCACATTGGGCGACTTTTTCTAAAAGTGTCAACGCG
>DAOQNB010001114.1:0-1877 GCA_035335845.1 Acidobacteriota bacterium
TATTCCCTGAACTCAAATCACCCGCACCGCTTTTTGCAGGTTGCGATCCAAGTTGCTCATTCCCCCAGGGAAGACTTGGCCAATGCAACCCTATCAGCAATGGATGGTATTCTGGACAAATCATCCGAATGCGATCAATGTCAATTTCGCAATCCGCCATGGCTTTAATCCACAGGTTATACTGGTCAATAGCGGCAGGAATGTCACCTTTCCAGCCGTGGCTGATGACAAATACATCGGTGACCGGTTTTTCAGTCAGGGTACTGAGCACAACTTCGCTTAGTTTCCCCTGTTCATCATCAGTGCGTTCATTGCCATTTTCATCAAAACACACCAGATGGTACAAACTGTCTGTATTAGGAATAGTGACTTTGGGCATGGGATGATTCCTTTGAGAAACGATTTTATCGAAGATTTAGCCTGTTACGATCTCACAATCCCTTTGCTTCTGGCAGCCGCCAGCCAGAGCGGGAATTCGGTGAGCAATCGGTCATAGAGTTCTTCATCTGAAATCGCCGCAATGTCGTTGAGGGCAAAAAACGAAGCGTTGTCCACAATCCGGCCCGGCAGCGTATCAATGCGTTCCAAAGCGCCAAATTTCGCATTTCCGATTCCGACAAATTGCCAGAAGATCGGGTATTGTGCTGCGTTTGTAATGATTTCCTGGATTTCCTGATTCTTTTTGACGCCTCCGTCACTCACAAAAACGACGAAAGCTGGAATCAAGCTCGGTTCTTCAACCGTGTATTTTTGAACAATATCACGCATCACCAGCGGCTCATCGTTGTGGCCGTAAATATCCCGGTCGGAGAGAGCTTCGCGATTGACGTACCCTTCAAAATTGTGGACCGTCGCCGGGGCCAGCCGTTTGAAGCGATGGTCAAACCGCCAGACATCAAGGCTGCCGTCATCGTCAAAGGAAAGCGCCACGGCCAGGATTCGTTCGACAACGTTTTGGACTGTTCCGTTTTTGTACAACTGGGTCATCGAACCAGTAATGTCCATTGAAAGCCCAACTCTGGCTTTCACACCCATCAGGTTTTTCCGGGCCAGTGTCACTTCGACTTTCTGTTTGAGTAGACTCACCTTTGGGGGAAGTGGCACTTGTGGCACAAACGAAACAACTGGCGCTGGTGGAACCACGGCAACTGGTGCTGATGTTGGTGGTGGACTCGCCGATGAGGTCGGGTGTTCCTGGTAATAACGATCCACAAAGCCTTGTAATCCAGACCGATAGCCCTGGCCGACGGCCTGAAACCGCCAGTCTCCGTCTTTGCGGTACAGTTTGCCAAACTCCAGCGCGGTTTCCGTGCTCGAATCGTCACTGAGCGAAAACCGGGCCAGTTCGCGGTTTGTATCTTCATCCACCACACGGATGAAGGCATCCCGGACCTGTCCGAAACTCTGGTTCTTTTCAAGCGCACCATCAATCGTGACCACAAAAACCAGTTCGGTAATCGTTGGGTCAACGTTGGGAAGCTCAACCCGGATCACTTCGGCATCTTCCGAAACACCTCCCTGGCGGTTATCGCCTGAGTGAATGACAGATCCATCCCGTGACCGGAGATTGTTATAAAAAACAAAATATTCCTCGTGCGGGATTTTCCCATTGCTTCCCAGCATAAATACTGAGGCATCAATATCATAGGGTGTTCCAGACTGGCTTGTCTTCCAACCAAGCCCAACCAGCACGCGCTTTAATTGCGGAGCTTCTTTCGAGAGATTGACGCGACCACCTTTGGTCAAATGGACTGGCATGTGTTGACTCCTTTCAGGGTGAGAGCGAAAGACATCGGGCTGAAAATACTCGGGCTCAGGGCTTGGGGCTGAAAATACTCGGGCTCAGGGCTTGGGGCTGAAGACTCGCAAGCTCGGGG
>DAOQNB010001115.1:0-1847 GCA_035335845.1 Acidobacteriota bacterium
TTTAATGTGTTGAATTCAATTGGGGTTCTGGCGTTTATTGATCCGAAACGAACCTTTCAAATGGTCACCGGATTGTCAGAATTCCTCCGGTATTCACTTCAAACCACTGATATCACGCTGGCGCCGCTCAAGGATGAAATCAAAGCGATTCGGCATTATCTGGAATTGCAGCAGGTCAGGTTTGAAGAGCGGCTTGAAATCCAGTTTGAGATTTCGCCAGATTCGGAAAATATTCGATTACCAGCATTTCTGATCCAGCCGCTGGTGGAAAATGCGATTAAGTACGGTATGCAAACCAGCCCGAAACGGCTGTTGATTCGCCTTATGGCCCGACAGCATCGGAACCGGCTGGAATTAAGAATTGCCAATACTGGTCAGTGGGTTTCAGAAGTGGACCGGCCACTCTTTGAGGAAGGAACGGGAATTGGCTTGAGCAATGTCCAGACCCGATTGGCCAAAAGTCAGTTCCGGCGGACGGATTTTCGAATTTTTCAATCGAATGGCTGGGTGTGGGTCCGGATTCGGGTCACTTCGTAGCCGCCTGCCCTTTGGTGAAGTCTCGTGCCATCAGCGCGGCCCCGATCTCGCCGGCATCATCGCCAAGTTGACCCATATGAATCTGGCAGGACGCAAACAATGGCGTAAATGCCTGTTTGGAAACTTCATCCCGAATAAAATCAAGTAAAAACTCACCTGCCGCCATTACTGGACCACCCAGGATGACTTTCTCCACATTCAACAAATTGACGGCGTTGGCCACAGCAGTGCCGAGGTATCCGGCGGTTTCAATCAGTACCATCCGGGAAAGTTCGTCGTTGGCAATCGCCGCTTTGACCACATCATCACAGGTCAACCGGCCACGCATTTTGTCAACCAGAATGGACTGTGAGAATAAAGGTGACGTAAACAGTTTTTCCCGCGTCCGGCGCACAATATTTGGCCCAGACGCCACGGTTTCCAGGCACCCGGCAGCCCCACAGCTACATTCCAGGGTATCAGTGCCGCCGATTTTCTGGTGGCCAAATTCACCAGCAAAGCCTTTCACCCCACGCTGGAGCTGCCCTCCCAGGATCAAGGTGCTCCCAATGCCGCGACCAAGAGAAATATAAAGCACATCATTGGCATTTTTGGCTGCCCCACATTTCCATTCAGCATAGGCGGCCATATTGGCATCATTATCAAACAGAACCGGAAGGTTCAGGGCACGTTGGAGTTCTTCAAACAAATTGATCGCTGAAATATTGACGAAGTTGGTCAAAACTTCGATATGTTGGGTGCGGTAATCAACCAGTCCCGGCAACCCGATTCCAACCGACTGGACTGGCCAGTGGGCCTGTTCTTTGAGTTGATTGATGACTTGAATCAGCCCGGTGACCAGGGCACGAGCACTTTTGGTTTCAGTTGGGACACGGGTCTGACGATGAATTGACCCCTGGTCATCCACCAGCGCCACCCGAGTCGAGCGCCCGATGTCGGCTCCGACGTAGAGCACAGAAGAAGTCATGGCAATAGTCCCCTGGGTTGAACGAAAAAAGCAGAATGAAGAATGAAGAATGAAGAATGAAGAATGAAGTCGTCAATACTAACGGTCAGTAATTTATTAAATCTTTCTATGTAAATGAGATATAGCTTTTGAGAAAAATGTTCAGCGTATGGTTTTCAGGTGAGAGGATTTTATTGTTCGTTCCATTCGGCAAACCTCACGCCTGAAGGCGTTACTCTGAGCCGAAATCTTTTTCTGAAAGGCTATAGAACCTTGTTAACATCAAAATACACATAGATTTGGCATAATTTCTTCATTCTTCATTTTCAATTCTTCATTCTTCATTTTCAATTCTTCATTCTTC
>DAOQNB010001116.1:0-1843 GCA_035335845.1 Acidobacteriota bacterium
AAGAAGTGGTTTTCTTTCATCCCTCATCCTTCATCCCTCATCCCTTCGATTGCCCTGAGCCCAGTTTCTTCAGCGCGAAGGTCTCTCCTTGACGGATGGGCCGGGCTGGCTCAGACTGAAGAGTGTTTTTATTCGTTGCAATAAACGACCGGCTCTGATGAAGACCGATTGGGTTGAATGCCGACTCAATTCAATGCTTTCAGTCTTAATCGGTTTGAGATTGAAATATGCGAGGTATTGAACTTTGAATTTCTTTGTAAAGTCCTATGAGTCAGATGGTGCCCAGATTCTGATATTAGGTGGCAAATTAACCATTGGGGCACCGGTGCGTGAGTTGCGCCAGGCAATTGATGCCCGGCTGGCAACCCAGACCAAATGTATTATTCTCAATTTTTCACAACTGATGTTCATGGATAGCTCGGGGATTGGTGAACTGGTTGGATGTAATAACAAAGTGAAAGCGGCTGGGGGAACCCTGTTGCTCTGTGAATTGCCGAACAAAGTCCGCGACCTGTTTCGTATCACGCACGTCGCGAAGCTTTTCAACATCCACGAGACCGAATCAGCCGCTATCGAATCCTTCCTGGTCGGGGAAACGAAGAGCGCCACATCCGACATCCGATAGAGTGCAATTAAACCCACTCCTCATACTTCAACCACTCTCGTTTGAAAAAGGATTCACAACTTTATGAATACACGTTTTTGGAAGAGGACTTGTGCCGCTACTGGTCTGGCGCTGGCACTTGGATTCAACACCCTGTCTTTTGCTGGTTTCCCCTCCCCATTGGCTGCGAATGGGACTGCCGTCGCACCAACCCGCGCCGAATCTGTTCTTTCATTTCTGCCTCAATCAGATACGGTTGTGCTCGTTGATATGAACCGGCTGTACAACTCAGTGATTTTTCAAATGGCCAGGGACAATCCAAAATTCGCAAAAGAGATGTCTGAAATGGAATCCATGGCCGGAACCTTTGGAGTTGACATTTCCAAGCTTGAATATCTGGCGGTTGGCCTAACCCCAAAATCTGGTAAGCCGGGTGATTTCGACCCCACCTTTGTGCTCAGCGGGGCCTTTAACCAGGAGCAACTGGTCACCGGGCTCAAAAACAAGTCTGAAGGGAAGGTTGGAACTGAAACCTATGGTTCAGACACGCTTTATGTGTTGAACGGCGGCGCTGGAACCGATACGGCTGCGACCAAAGAGAAAAAAGTCCTGACCAATGATGATTTCAATGGTGGCAGTGAGCCAAAACCTGAAAAAGCCCCGGCTGCCTCGGGTTCGATGAAAATGTCTGACATGGCCTTTAGCTTTGTGAATGCCAACACCGTGGTTTTTGGACCCAAAGCCAATGTCATCAAGTCGCTTGATACCCGTTCTGGGAAATCACCGTCAATTGCGTCAAGCAAAGAACTGGTTGATGGCCTGGATTCAGCGGATAAAGTGGCGGCCATTCGTTTTGCCACGGTTGTCCCAGCCAGTATGCGCAAAGAACTTGAAAAAGAAATTGCCAATGACCCCAAAGCTGAAATGTTTATCAAACCAATGCTGGCCGTCACCCATAGCTTTGGCGCGATTGATTTTACCTCTGGATTAAAACTGGACACCACCTTGCGGACGCCGTCAGCCGATGAAGGCAAACCAATTTTTGATCAACTCAATGGATTGTTGATGTTGGGCAAAATGGGGATGGGCAGCAGTGATAAACCAAATGAGAAAATGATGCTTGATGTCCTGAATCAAATTTCGATTTTGAATAAAGGACGTGATGTTCAGATCCAACTGAGTGTTCCCGAAGCCACGTTGAAAACTTTACTGGTCGGCAACCAGAAAGCCGCACAGTAA
>DAOQNB010001117.1:0-1833 GCA_035335845.1 Acidobacteriota bacterium
GAGGCTTCCGGGTGGGCAAAGGCAATATTTTCACGAATGGTACCCCGAAACAAAACCACATCCTGGGTCACAATCCCAATTTGCCGTCTCATTTCGTGGAGTGAAAGTGTCCGAATATCAATTCCATCAATCAAAATGCGGCCTGAGGTTGGCTCGTAAAAGCGCAGCAGAAGGTTGACGAACGTTGTTTTTCCGGCGCCACTTCGCCCGACAAGCGCGACGGTTGTTTTGGCTGGAATGTGCAAGGTCGCGTTTTGAAGTGCGTTTTTTTCCTGGCGGCCTGGGTAGGCAAACGACACATTTTCAAACTCGATAGTGCCGCTCAAATTTTCGGCTGAAATGGTGGTTTGACTGGCGGCAGGCGTGACTTCCGGAGATTCCTCGATGACTTCAAAAAGCCGTTCCAGGATCAACATGGCTTCCTGAACCATCATCCAGTTGCCAGCCATGCGGTTGATGGGAGAGATCAGGTTTGAACAGAGCGCCATCAGGGCCATCATCGCGCCAGGTGTCAGATTTCCAGCAAAAACCTGATGGACTCCAAACCAAAACAGGAACAGATTGACATAACTAAATGTCATCATTCCAAACGAACCCACCAGATTTCCAGTCATTTCCCGTTTGAAAGAATTGCTGAGTGCGTTTCCAAGTGCTTCAAACAGCCGGTTGGCAACCGGATGCTCAGCCGCTAACGCTTTGATAATGGTGATTGAAGCAATGCTTTCAAAAATCAAGGAATTGACCTCGGCTTCAGCTTCAGAGGTCTTTTGCCAGGATTTTCGCATCGTCGAGCTTGAGGCAAAAACAAGCGTCAAATACACCGCCATCATTCCAAAGACCACAAAAACCATTTGCCAGTTATACTGAATGATGAGCAGAAACGAGATGGTTGCCGTCAGGAAATCAAGCGCCAGCGGAATCACCTGGTCGGTAAACAACCGCCGCATTTTCTGGTTATCGTAAAACCGTTTCAGGACATCACCTGAAGACCGGGTTTGAAAGTAGGCAACCGGAAGTGCCATCAAGTGTTCGTGAAATTCCGAAGACATCACCAGGTCAATGCCGCGTGAGGCATATCCAAGCAAGTAAGCGCGAACAAATGAGACCGTGGCCTGAAGCGCATAGAGCAGCACCATTCCAATTGCCAGAATATTGAGCGTTGAGGCACTCCCATAAGGCAAAATTCGGTCAAAGAGGATTTGGGAAAACAGGGCTGGTGCAAAATTCAAAACCTGCATGGTGGCGGAGGCAATCAGGATCTCCAGAAATGTCTTTTGGTGCCCCTGGGCAAAGGTGGATAATCTCCGGATTTTGGAGAGCACGCCTCCTTTTTCAACCGCAATGTCCCGAAGCCGAATCGTGGGGCGCAACACCAGCACTTTTCCGCTCCACAGGTTTTCAAACTCGGCGCGTGTCAATCGAACTTTTCCTTTGGCGGGATCTCCGAGCAGGCAATGGGTGGGTGTGACTTGATACACCACGACAAAATGCAATGATTTCAAATGGGCAATCAGTGGTAATTCGTGGCTGGCCAGCCGATCATATGACGTCGCCAGGGCTTTGGGAATAAACCCAAACCGATCTGCAACATGCGCCAGGTCAGCCAGAGAAACCCCAATCAAGCCAGCTTTAAACATCCGCCTGACCTGGATGCGGGGAACATCCTGTCCATAGAAATGAAGGATGGATGTCAGACACGACGGACCACAGTCGTTTTCATCCAGTTGAAGCACCACCGGAAACCGATTCCAGATTCTTTTCCAGGATGGTCGCCGTGGTATCGGTTGCTGGCCGGGCGTTTCTTTTGGAACTGGTATTTCAGCCGGAACCTGT
>DAOQNB010001118.1:0-1816 GCA_035335845.1 Acidobacteriota bacterium
GATGCGTTGTTCCTGCTCAGTGTAGGCGACAGAAAGGGCCTCCAGTTTCCGTTCTGGAAACCGGGGTGTTCCATCCCATCTGGGGGGAAGTTCACGTTTGAGCCGTCGCACCATAACGGCTTGCAACTGGCGCCGGTCGGGCGATATGCCTCGGGCAAACCGCTGTGGGTCGAGCAATTCCAGCAAGGCGGTGAATGACTCTGAATACCCATTATGAGGTGTCGCGGTCAAAAACAGCCGGTGCTCAAAGTGGTCGGCAATCAGCCGAATGGCAGCCGTGCGGAGTGAATCAATGGCATAGGCCCCGGTCGCTGACGGCGCTACGTTATGAGCTTCATCCACAATCAACAGATCGTAGCGGCGGGGGTATTTCAATTCACCCTCGTGAGGCAGGGTTGCCCGAAAGAGCCGGAGCGGTTGTTCGCGCTTAAAGAAGTCAATTGAGGTAATCAATCGGGGATAATGCGACCAGGGATTGACGTGAATGCCACGGGTTCGCCGGAGCCGTTTCATGGCATCGCCGTCAATGATGCGAAATTCAAGCCCGAACTTATCGCGCATTTGTTCCTGCCACTGGATCTGAAGGGAAGCCGGGCAGATAATCAACGCCCGCCGGACCCGATGTCGGATGACGAGTTCTTGAAGGACAAGGCCCGCCTCAATGGTTTTTCCGAGGCCCACGTCATCTGCAATCAACAAATTCACCCTGGGCATTTGAATCGCCCGAACCACCGGGTCAAGTTGATAATCTTCAATCTCGATACCGCTCCGAAACGGAGACTGGAGCATTCGCATTTCGGCACTGGAGGCGGCGCCCCAGCGAACGGCATCCAGAAACGCATCCAGCCGGGCTGGTTCGTCAAACCCGGATGGTTCGGGGAGTTCCATGCGTTCAAAAGCCTGGGCGCCTGGTTCAAGTTCCCAAATGACTTGCAGTTCTTCACCCAGAGCGTCGTCTTCGACGGAAGACAGGGTAATCAGGTGTTGAGGTTGAGGAAGGCCGTTGAGGAGTGGATCAATTGGAAGACTGGTGCGTCGAACATCGGTGACGACAAATCGGCGACTGCGGACATCAACGAGCTGGCCTTGTTCAGGTGGTGAAATCAGGCGCATAACCCCCCAGGAATGATTGAGTGCTGAACAAAAAATGGAAATGACAGGTAGACGGGTGATTGGATAGTCCCTGCCGGAGCGCCCAACATACTATGGATTCATCGAATTGGAAAGAGAGATTTCTGCCGACTTCTACGGACGGAGAGAGGAAACCCTGGCTGCTTCCAGGTCTTTCAACTGCTGCCAGTTTCAATATTGACGTGATAACCCCGACGCCAGGAATAAAGTTAAAAGTAATTCCGTCTGATAAACTCTACGGGGTACGGTTCTTTCGAAGAACCGGCGACGTGATCCAGTTCATAATCCAACGCCAGATCATTTTTTGCCTGATAGGTCACTGAGTACAAATATCATCATGGAAGTTAAAAGAATTAATAGAGCATTGGCCCAATATTTTGGGTTTTTACGCTTATTTAAGTAGCGTAGAAACTATTTTCGGAATCAATGATCATTAGCGCCTTTTTCTCAGTCGACATCCTACAAGGGGTTTGTATGGTCCAAGATTTTTTCTCAGGAAATCCCAAACCTGAATGGCTTCCTGAGCCTACACAACCAAATCATGATATTAAACTACTCGAAGATTTTTTCTATACTGATCCAGCGAGACGGGTCTGGCGGGATCCATGAGGGAGCGTGATCAATGGCGCCGGAATTCCGTGCCCACCCCTCTTTGGACCGATAGTAGGAAATCCCTATACCGATG
>DAOQNB010001119.1:0-1806 GCA_035335845.1 Acidobacteriota bacterium
GATTGATGATCCTTCGTTGCGCACGCAGTGGAATGAGCCAGCCCTTGCCGATTATGCGTTGCCGACTGAAACCTGGCGCGAGGTCGTTGCCCGGCGTCAGCGATATGCTGCGCTTCGAGCCCGGCTGGAAACTGGCGCCATCCACGACATCAATCAACTCATTACTGAAAATCTAAATCTTCACCAGTTCGCGGTGGATGTGATTGAGCAATGCTCAACACCTGGGTTCTTATTTACTTTTTGGAAAGCGCTGGAGCGACTGACGATCCTTGATCCTACCTGTGGGGCCGGGGATTTTTTGCTCGCGGCGCTCAAAACGCTGGAGCCGTTGTATAGTGCCTGTTTTAGCCGGATGCAGACTTTTCTCGCTCGGCTTCCTCTTCCTGGGCAATCCACCGATTTTGAATATTTCAGCCAGTTTGCGCTGATTCAAAAAGTGGCGGAGTGTTTTCCGAACCAGCCGTATTTTGTTCTTTTTTCAATTGTGACCAGAAATCTTTTCGGTGTGGATATTCTGGAAGACGCCACCGAAGTCGCTGGTCAGCGTCTGTTGTTCAAGTTGATAGCCCAGGTGACTGACATTGCTGATACCGCACGACTGGCAGATGTCAGGTTGAATCTCCGAACTGGAAATGCTCTGGTTGGATCAGTTACGCCGAAAGCAATTCCCGAAATTGATCAGTCGGATCGTTTTCTCAAAGACATTGACCACCAAAACCCGATGCACTGGTTTGATGAGTTTCCCGAAGTCTTTGCCCGTGGCGGGTTTGAGGTGATTGTGGGGAATCCGCCCTACGTCAAACTCAACAAGCACACAATTGACTATCAGCTCTCTGGATTTACAACCCTCCCGTGCCAGGATTTGTATGCCTGTGTGTTGGAGCGAGCCTATGCGCTCTTGAAAAATGGTGGGCGACTCGGAGTGATTGTTCCGATTTCAATGTTTGGTACAGATGGGTTTGCCACACTTCAGGCTGAAACTCTGAGGCAGTTTGATTGTCTGTGGACCGCATTTTTTGCCAATCGTCCGACGCAACTTTTTGACGGTGCGCAAAAACGACTGACACTTGTGCTGGGAAGAAAGGGAACTCAGCACCAGACAAAAATTCACACCACGGCCTACCTTCGCTGGTCGAAAGAAGAGCGGGAAAGTTTGTTTGAAACCCGGATTGGGTATGCCACACCCGTCAGCCCGTTTCAGGTCTTTGCACAGGCACTTGAAAAACTCGGCAGTGAGTTAGAGATGAATCTGTTTTCCAAGCTGGTATCGGCTTCATCTGGCCGGATGCGGGAAAGTTTGTGCCAGAATGGTAAGGAGCGGTGCTACTACACACGGAAATTTGGCTATTTCCTTGCTTTTACTGACTTCATTCCACATATGACGGACCTGAAAACCAGACAGGTCAGGCGACCATCTGAATTAAAAGAGCTTCGCTTTCAATCACAGGACACCTGTCTGGCGGCGATTGCGGTTTTGAGTTCAGCAACCTTTTTCTGGTTTTGGAATGTGCTTTCAGACTGCCGAAACCTGAATCGGCGCGACATCCTGGCCTTTCCATTGAATGTTGCCAGTCTGCCAGGTGACCTGAAACAGTCATTGAGCGAGCTGGGGCGAGGTTATCTGGAGGCACTCAAGGCAACGTCAACCACCATGCTCAAAAGCGGACTTGTCGTCGAAACCTTTGAGTACAAAGCCTGTAAGCCGATTCTCGATGAAATTGATCAACGTTTGGCCAGCCAGTTTGGCTTTACGGCTGAAGAACTCGATTTCATTCTCAACTATGATTTCAAGTACCGGATGACAAG
>DAOQNB010001120.1:0-1793 GCA_035335845.1 Acidobacteriota bacterium
GGAGGTTGGAACTGCCTTCATGACCTTAAGCAGGAAATCAACTCAAACCATGTCATCGTGCTCGAAAAATTTTTCTTTCTGTACATTTTTCCGTGATGGATTCGATGAATTGGAAACTCAGGAGATTCAACCGGCGAAGCAGGTACAAGGGAGTAGCCCCCGGTGCAACCGGGGGAATCCAATACCGCCATACCCCAACCGGCGAAGCCGATGGGCTGTACGTTCCTACCCCATCCAGGGTAGGAGGCATAAACGCTAAGTACAGAGGCCCATAAAACAGTGATAGGAATCTGACATTCTTGCCGCCCGGAGGGCGATGGAGAATAGCCGGTGGTCGCGCAGCTTTGGGCGCTACCACCGGATTCCAGTCCAGTTTCGTCTTGCGCCCGGACGGGCGCTGGAAGATCTTGTTGGTCCGATATCCTCAATGCTCCGAACCCGATGAGATTTTGATCCAGCGCCCATCCGGGCGCGAATTTGTCTTGGCTTGCATTCCGGAGGGTGCGCCTCAAAGCAGGCTGCCCTCCGGCTACTTTCCAGCGCCCTGCGGGCGAAAACCGACCATTCCGCAATGGAGTTACTGGAAACGAATCTCGTAATATGACCGCTTTCCATGCCTATCTGGGCCCGGCCAAACGGCCCAGCCTTCCCATGCACCCAGGTTCTTTTTCATGCACCGGGTGTGGATGCGAATTGCACTGTGGTCACGCTCGATTTCGATCAAATTGTACAGCCGGGGCATTGATTCAGGTCGCTGGTCTTTGGCCGCTCCAAATGAACCGGCTCCGGCAATGTGAAGCTGTCGCGTAGGATGCACATACCCAACCAGGTCAGCACGATCTTCGTGAACGTGCCCGTGCAGGCACAGTTTGAATTCTGCTTTCCGAAGTTGTTCCAAAAAGGCGTCTTGCACGATCTTTTCATTGCCGGTCACCGGGTGATGCCAGACGGCAATCCGTAACATTTCAGCATCCGGCACCAGTCGCCCTTCCTTTTTGGCTTGCCGGATTTGTTCGTTTGCCTCAAACAAACCCTTGGTGAGCGCGCCTTCGTTGATACTTGACCGCTCTGGGAAATATTCATCAATTTCAGACGCCGAATTGAGCGCCAGAAATTGAAGACCGTGTTCTTCAAAAAGGAATGACAGTCCTTGTTTGGCAGCCTCGGTCGGGTATGGCTTTTGCACCAGTTGATGGTAAAACTTGCCGAAGTTTTCAAACCGGTTTGGATATTTTTCGTCTACGCGGATCAAATACCCGTCACCCTGTTCTTTGTAACTTCCCAGCTTTAACGCCTTCAAATTCACAACGCGCCTGTCTTTCCATTCATAACATCCGGAAAACCACCTCAAGTCGTGATTTCCAGGCACAATGATGCACCGCTCGGCAGAAAGTCGAAATTGTTCGATTAGACGCGAAAGGAACTCATGCACTTTTTCAAATTCTTCGGGCTGCGCTTTGTCGGTCAAATCACCTGAAATCACCAGATAATCCAGATGTTCAATCCCCAAAAACTCTGTATCCCGCAAGTCACTGATTAAAGGCTGCAGCCTGGAAAGCGGATCAGTGTCAGGGTTTACGTGGATGTCACTTAAATGCAAAATCCGAATGGGAGTTTCTGATGATTGTTTCTCTTTGTCAGTCTGGGCCCGGTTTGAGGTTTGCATATAGGTTGCCACTTCGGCTTTGCTCCTTCTTTCAATGGTGGTTTTGATCGCGCTGAGTTCCTTCTCAATTTTCGGTGAAGTGTCACGAATTTTTGAGGCTTTCTGGCCAATTCGGTTTGGCTTTCGG
>DAOQNB010001121.1:0-1782 GCA_035335845.1 Acidobacteriota bacterium
AGAGTCATTCACCGCCTTGCTGGAATTGCTCGACCCACAGCGGTTTGCCCGAGGTATACCGCCCGACCGACGCCAGTTGCAAGCTGTTATGGTGCGACGGCTCAAACGTGAACTTCCCGCCAGATGGGATGGGACACCCCGGTTTCCCGAACGGAAACTGGAGGCCCTTTCTGTCGCCTACACTGAGCAGGAACAACGCATCCATCGGGCACTGAAAGCATACACCGCATCCCGAACCTCAGAGGTGTCGGACGCCATTGAACGCTATGCCACTGAGTTTGTCCTCAAACTGCTCAAGAAGCGGCTCTTTTCATCACCGGCAGCCTTTATTACCACCCTTGATCGCCACGAACTTTCGCTCAAGGAATCCCGACGGCGTAAATCAGCCCCGATCCGACCCAGCCAGGGCATTCTCAAAGCGTTTCTTGGAAAAATTGATGAAGACTATGCGGATGATGACGCCTATGAAGAAGCCACCGCCGATGCCGTCACCATCACCTCCCCGCTGTTTCGGCCTCCAACTGCCGAGGAAACCGGCTACCTCAAAGAAATGCGGGATTGGGCCGAACAGGCTTCGGTTGTGGCAGATTCCAAAGCCCACACGCTTTTATCCTGGCTGGAAACCAATCTCCGTCCCAACCACCACTGGACTGACAACCGGGTCATCATTTTCACCGAATATCGCGCAACCCAGAAATGGCTGCATCAAATCCTGGCCAATGAAGGCTACGCCCGTGATGAACGGCTCATGTTGCTCTTTGGCGGGATGGATGCCCAGGACCGCGAACGGGTCAAGGCCGCCTTTCAAACCGCGCCTGATATCTCGCCGGTTCGGATTTTGCTGGCGACCGACGCGGCCTCTGAAGGGCTCGACCTGCAAAATTTTTGCTCCAACTTGATTCACTATGAAATCCCCTGGAATCCCAACCGGATGGAACAACGCAATGGACGGATTGACCGCCACGGCCAGCGGGCCAGTGAAGTCAAGGTGTTTCATTTTGTCGGCAGCCAGTTTCGGAGTACGACTCCATCCGAACGGGTCGGAGATATTGATGGCGACCTCGAATTTCTGTTTCGAGCCGCTCTCAAAGTTGAAACCATCCGCGAAGACCTGGGCAAAGTCGGGCCGGTGATTGCCCAGCAGGTCGAAGAAGCCATGTTGGGTCACCGTCACCGCCTGGACACCTCCCGAGCAGAGCAAGAATCAGAACCGGTGCGCAAGCTCTTTAAGTTTGAACGCAAGCTCCGTGAGCAAATCGCTGAGTTTCGTGACCAGTTGTATGAAACCAGACAAACCCTGCGTCTGTCCCCAGAGAACATTCGGGATGTGGTCTTGATTGCGCTGGAACTGGCCGGGCAACCCCCGTTGGCACCGGTTTCGGTTCCAGGTTTGGCTGGACCGGCCTATCGGGTGCCTGGGTTCAAGGGAAGCTGGTCAGCCTGCCTGGAAGGGTTGGCCCATCCGCACACACTCAAGATCCGTCCGATTGTGTTTGACCCCGAACTGGCCATCGGTCGCGATGATGTGGTGCTGGCTCATCTCAATCACCGGCTGGTTCAAATGTGTTTGCGATTACTGCGGGCTGAAGTCTGGTCGTCCGGCAGCACCCGTCGGCTCAACCGGGTTACCGCCCGCGTCGCCACGTCTCCAGTGCTTGAATCGCCTGCCGTGGTGGCCTATGGCCGGCTGGTCGTTCTGGGTGGTGATCAACAACGGCTACACGAAGAAGTGATCGTAGCCGGGGGAATCATCCGTGAAGGCCGATTTAACCGGTTCAACGT
>DAOQNB010001122.1:0-1754 GCA_035335845.1 Acidobacteriota bacterium
TTTTTTCATCCCTCATCCTTCATCCCTCATCCCTTTAGAAACCCGGAACCCGGAAGCGCGGAACCCAATTTCACGTGCGTGCATAGGTTGGTCGTTCGGCTTGCTCGCGGAGCAGCTCCGGCAGCCGGCCCAGTTGATCTCCGGTGATGACCACAATCTGGCGCTCTTTGGCCTGGCCGATGAAAGATTCATAGGGCTTGAACATCCACATTTTTTTCACTGCGTCAGGTGCTCTTTGCGAGCAGATAAAGAGTTTAGTCACAAAACTTCCACCGATCAGCCCGGCGATGGAATTGAGTTTATCCAGGTAAGCTGTACCAGAGTCACGGCTGGCATCAACTTCGGGTCGAAAGCCTGGGTTAGACCGGATGTGTTCGGCCTGTCGGTCTTTAGCAGCTTTCGAAATAAATGGGTTTGCATCAGTCTTGCACTCGGCAATCAGCAGGTTGGCAGAAACGGTGGCCGCCAGGTCGAGTTCGTTCAGGCCAAATTGACCGGGGATTTCGACACTCATTCGGATATCATCAAAACATCCAGCTTTGCGTGCGGCATCCCAAACCAAATATTCGAGCCACTTTCCAGCTACAAATTCCCACAACCCCGGCCCCACAACCTGGATTGACACGCTGTCAAACCCGGTGAGATACCCATTGATCAAACCGGCGGCTTTCGCCATTCGACACATATCCTTGACTAATTTCTCTCCTGAAGGAAGCGTCAGCGTTGCATCCT
Source organism: Acidobacteriota bacterium (assembly GCA_035335845.1). Lineage (GTDB taxonomy): Bacteria > Acidobacteriota > Blastocatellia > Chloracidobacteriales > Chloracidobacteriaceae > JACQXX01. The sequence continues at coordinate 733 of DAOQNB010001122.1, forward strand.
GATCTGGCAACAGCGCATTTGCTTTTTGACCATGGAGGAGCTTTTTAAACTCAATAAAATAATATGGTTTTTGGGCAAAGATTCTCGCCAGATTGAGGAATTCTTGGGTCGGGCTGACGGTTTGTTGATGTTTTGGCCGGCGCTGGAAAGCCGTCAAATAGTCGCTGACCGTTAGCCGGAAGATGTTTCCATCGGGTGGATTTCCCTGTAACGTGATGACTTTGCGATGGTTGGAATCCAGATACCAGACTGAGGCAGTGGGGAATTTCTTAGCGGCTTCACTCACACCGAGGCTCATCAGCGTCGTGCCACAGGTAATGTTGATCCACCAGGTTGCATCCCGATGATTGGCCAGAACTTTTTCACATTCAGCCTGAATCTGGATCGGGTCAAAGGCGTCAATTTGGATTGGGTTGGTGACCCCGTCTGGACAGAGTTGTTTGAGCACAGGAGCAATTTTGGACCAGGTATCCCCTGGCCGCATGGCTTCGTGTGAGGCAATTGGAACAATCAAATCAGGTTTCAGAAACTGAGCCGTCAGTACATTCGGAGTTTGACGGCCCCCAATCAGAATGAGTAACGCGCGCTGGTGCATAGTGGTGTCCTCCTGAAATCCAGGTTCTGGGTTTGGGGTTTGGGAAAAGACATAAAGGGCCAAACGGACATAAAGGACATAAATTCGAAAACCCGGAACCCGGAACCCGGAACCCGGAACCCGGAACCCGGAACCCGGAACCCGGAACCCTGTTTTCTCCCCTCAACCCTACGCAACCGGAAGTTTTGGAAATTCAATCAGTTTGGTAAGGTTCAAAACGGTGCACAATGTCTGGTTTAAACTTTCGTAGGCTGATTCCTTAATCGGGGTATTTCCGTGAGCCAGAATGGAATTATTTCGGGCTGAGAGAATTCCATCCAGTTTTTCTCGATACTGGTCAAACACCAGCCCACTCGGATGACTGACTTCTTTCAACAGCCGAAATGTCGAAAACAACGGAAGTTTCAGGGTTGGGGACTCGGGTGCC
>DAOQNB010001123.1:0-1726 GCA_035335845.1 Acidobacteriota bacterium
TTCATTCTTCATTCTTCATTCTTCATTCTTCATTCTTCATTCTTCATTCTCAATCAATCACCGCAATGAACGACCATTTAAACTCAGCGTAGGGTCTTCTTCAAATTCCAGCCGACGGCCAAACGGGTTAAAGACTTTGCATAAGTACCAAAAAATAAGGTACAGGTCGCGCCAGATGCCCATGCGAGCTGAATAATAGGCCTCAGCGGCATAGAGTTCGTCTTCAATCGGATTTTCACCATATTGCACCAGGGCTTCGGTGATCAAGCCACCTTTGCAATGCAGGTACAGGGCTTTCCAATCGTCTGACATGGCCTCAATTTCAGATTCTGACCGGGGGGCAACACCCACAAAATGAAGATCTCCGGCCACAATATTGATCAAGCCCGGCAGAACGCGCAGGAGCAAATCTCTGGGGGTGGTGGTGGCGGTCAAGGTTGGGGTAAAGCTGAGAAGTGAAATGTTCTCCCACAGGATTGGATCACTGGTTGTCGGAAGTTCAATCACCTGACGACGAAAGATGACTTTTCCACTCCGAAACAGCTTGAGAAAGATCATGGTCAACACGATAAGCGGAGAGGTAACTATCAACAAAACCAGGGCCACCCACCTGGAGCATAAACTTTGTGCCCAGTTGGCAATTGGGTTTTCAGCCATTTTTCCAAGGACAAAATCATCCGAAACTGGAACTGAAACCCCCACGGCGTAATTGATCAGTCGGTTGCGATCCACAATGGATTCATTGAGTTCGAGGGCTTCACCCACAAAACTGCCCGGCAGCACCAGAGAATTGGCAATCAGGCTGCCTTCGCTCAAAACACAATCCTTTCCGATGACGACGTTGGGTCCAAGGGCGACTCCGGGTTCAATCCGGCAATTTTCACCGATAAAAACAGGCGCTATCAGTTTTGCCGTTGGATGAAGGCTGACATTGCGCGAAATCCAAATTCCTGGTTCAACTTCGCGACCCTGGATGAGCAACCCGGAAAATTGTTTTTGCAACACCTGAACATTGGCGTCAAATAAATCAGGACACGATTCAACCCAGAGGGCTTTTTCAACCTGGATGACCTGGTCCGGCGTGGTGATTTTCTTGCGTAAGAGCGCCTCAACCTCATTGAACTGAGCCGTTGACGGAATCTGGTCAATGATATCAGGAGACACCACAGCCCACCCGGTCCATTGTCGGTCAGGCTGAACTGGGGAAGCCTGGTCATACATCAAAACCCGTTCTGCCGTTTGAGTTGGATCAATCAGCGAGCTAAATCCAGCCTGAATCAAACATTGCGAATGAACCAGAAAGACTGGTGTTTGCGCATCCTGCCTGTAATAAACGGAAATGGCCCGCAGTGCTTTAAATGGTTGATGCGGGTTGCGAACCAGATGAAAGCGGAACGTGCTCCCCCATCGAACCCCAGTTCCAAGCAAATGCTCGATTTCGTGTGGTTTATGGCTGAGGACAAAGTCAAATTCGGTTACCCCGGCATCCACCAGCGTTTCGACGATATGTTGCAGGAAAGGGCGATCCACGAGTGGCAGCATGGCTGCGGCGTGGCGTTCGTGGAGACCTTGTAAATTTGGGTCGTATCCGGTAGCAAGAATAATTGCACGCATATATGTTTCCTAAATCAAATCCTGACTCTTTTTCAACGTCCTCAGCCCTAATAGGCTCCTTTCCCCAGGAACACGGCGGGGATGGTCAGAAAAAGCAGTTTGATATCCAGCC
>DAOQNB010001124.1:0-1654 GCA_035335845.1 Acidobacteriota bacterium
AAACCGATCCGGATGGATAAAACCAATGAAGAATGAAGAATGAAGAATGAAGAATGAAGAATTGAGAATGAAGAATGAAGAATGAAGAATGACCTCAATTTTGCCCAAAAGAGCACCACCTGGCTCAAATATCAGTGCCGGTCGGTTCGGGATCCGGCTGCTATCAGGGAATCCTAGACAATTTTGAGTGGCCTGGAAATTCACCAAAGTCTCTGTGTCACGCTCACCAAACTGACTTCCGCCTTGTCCTGGGTGTCCTTTTTGTCCTTTGATTTAGGCTCAATCAACGTCATCTTATCGGTTCTTACTGCGTCGCGGTGGCTAAAGTGAGGCAGGTCGTTGAGGGCCTGTGTGATATAGTTGAGTTGTGAACGGTTTTTCCTAAAAGTCCACATCCAAACAGGTTCAAAATGTATGTCAACACCAGTTCAACCACTGATTCAAACCGAAATCTACTATCCGGAAAGCGACGGTCAACCAATGGCGGACAACACGCTCCAATTTGAATGGATTGTAACGATTAAAGAAGGACTCGACGTGATGTTGCCGGAGGATTTTGTTGGCGGCAATATTTTCTGGTATCCGCTTGAAGGCAATGCGTTTTTGAAAGTGGCGCCAGATGTACTTGTGGCGCTTGGCCGGCCTAAAGGTGACCGAAGTTCCTACAAACAATGGGAAGAAGATGGTATCGCACCGCAGGTCGTATTTGAGATTTTATCCCCGGGCAATACGTTTGAGGAAATGCAGGACAAACAGGGATTTTATGAGGCGTATGGCGTGGATGAATATTACATCTACTCTCCGCATCGAAACACGCTCTGGGGGTGGCAACGGGTGGAAAACCATCTGGAACCAGTTGCCATCATGAACGGCTGGACCAGTCCGCGACTGGGGATCCGGTTTGAACGAACACCGGAAACCCTGCATATTTTCAAGCCCAACGGAGAACACTTTTTGACCTTTGCGCAACTTGAAGCCGAACGACTTCGGGAACGAGCCGAAAAGGAGCGCGAGCGGGCTGAGAAAGAGGCACTCCAGGTCAGGCTGGCTGAGCAGGAACAGGAGCTTGAACGCCTGAAGCAAAAGCTCAAAGAACATGGCCTGACGTTAGAATAGACATTTGGAGTGCGGCGGCTTGACGCCGCTTTGCAAGCCGCCGCACTCCATCAGGCTTGCCAGGGAAGCGGTATGACTTCTCCTGTTTCGGTCTCGACGCGAACCGGAGACATCCCGAGCGTCGCCACCAGAAACATCGGTTCTTCGCCGGTATTGATCAGTTGGTGAACCGCGTTCGGGGGGACAATCAGGGTTGAATTTCGACCAAAATCAGTAGTTTGGCCATCAATTGTAACGATTCCTGAACCTTTCAAAACTACAATCACTTCCTCGCAGTCGTGGCGATGAACCGGGGTTCCCGCCTGTGGTTCAATCGTTTGCATCCAGGTTTCCATCGTGGTCACGCCCTGGGGACGTCCGGCAAGCGTCTGGTGCTGCAGTCCCGGCAAGACAAATGTTTCAATCTCAGAATGTTGAATAACTGGCATAAAATGTTCCTTTCAAAAAAGTATTTGGAATGAATGACCTCCATCTGTGACCGGTGTGGTCAGGCGGAGACAACTGGCCTATAACCCAAATGCGGCCAGAGTTGTTTCGA
>DAOQNB010001125.1:0-1627 GCA_035335845.1 Acidobacteriota bacterium
TTCATTATGTTCAAGTCTCTGGTATTCCTCCTGGTTACAACGCTCGTTCTTGGATTCAATTCGCTGTGTGTCACAGCTCACGATTTCCACGCCAGCTTTACCCAGCTCGAATTCAACCCCAAAACCAAATCGGTTGAAATGACGCTCCGGGTTTTTACGGACGACCTCACCAACGCTTTGAGCCGACGCACTGGACGGCATATCGTCCTGGACCAGACGCCAGATGCTGAAAGCTTGACGTTTGCCTATGTGAAAGATCGGTTTGAACTCCGCAACGAACGCGGCAAAGCGCTCCGCCTGACCTGGGTTGGAATGGATGTAAAGGTTGACATGGTCTGGATTTATATTGAAATCCCGATGCCCCTCTGGCTCAAACAAGGTCAACTTCGCAATGAAGTGTTGACCGAACTTTTTGCCGATCAGGTCAACGTTGTGGGCCTGAAAGCCAATCAGCACAAAGGGGACTTGATGTTTGCTGCCTCTGACCGGTTTAAACCACTCCCGGAACTGACGCCAATTCCAAAATAGCGAAGTCATCAATCATCCCTGCGATTGGCGGATATTGAAATTCACATAGTGACCTGAAAACTTGAGTTGGAGATGGCAGGTTGGGCAGGCGGTGATTTCATGATCGGGATGGTCACAAAAGAGCGCGCCACAGACACATTGGGCTGCAATTGGGTTGGTACAATAGGGGCAGGGTGGGCATCCGCGCAGCAAAGTTGAATTGATCGGAGGCAACACCGATTCGTCATCATCTTCAAATATTTCCAGCCGGTGTGAAGCAACTGCCTGATAGACTGACTCCTGTTCATCGCGCCCAAACCGAAGCAGGTACGGCTGACCGGTTTGACTACACCGGGCGTGCAAAAAGACCTGACGCGGAAGCCCCGAACGGGTTGAATAGGTTCGGGTCGGCATTTCAAGTTGCCCCCAGGAAAAAGGTGCGAATGACAGCCCGGCATTTTGTTGCCCCAACCCAATCGTCCGACTCACGGTGGTCACCGAAGCTGTCATCCAGGAAAAAAGCTTGCGGATGTTGATCGGAGAAAAATCCTGCATCAACAACACTGTATCTGTGATGCGAAAGAGGACTTCGATATCAACATCATCTCCGCAGCCGATAGCACAAACAGTGGAAAAAGCCGGCTGGCTGGCCTGTCTGATCGCATCGGCAGCCGCTTCCCAGTCATCAGTTGGCTGGCCATCTGTCAGCAAAAATACCAGCGGACGGTAATCACCTTTTTGAGTTGGTGTCGAGAGTCGGACTTCCCGCTCGACACAGGCCAGGAGCAGACGCAAGGCGTCACCCAGGGCGGTGCCAGGCCGAACGATACAATGTGGAGATTGGAAGCTCAATAATTCCGTCAATGGCAATACCTGCTGAGCGTTTCGTGAAAAGGTAATCAGACTCAAATGGGCGGTTTCAACCGCGATTGGATTCCTGGTAAGTTCTGAAACCAGGGTTGAAATGCCAGTTTCCACAGCTTCAATGGCTGAGCCGGCCATTGACTCGGAACAATCGAGCACCAGATAAATCGGCAACCGCCGCGAAAAAGTGATGTTGGTCATACTCGAGTTTAGACAAAAAAGAGACCCAGAAGAGACTTGATCTTTGAAAAAAGAA
>DAOQNB010001126.1:0-1625 GCA_035335845.1 Acidobacteriota bacterium
GTTCGTGGCAAGGTCGTTTGGGCCATGGGGCTCAACCTGGCTGAATCAGACGCCGGTCAGCCTTCAGATGGACGTCACATTTACTATTCAAAAAATGGCGGCAAGTCCTTTAAACCAGTCATTGACCGTGATGCTGAAGTCACGATTCGCAACCAGCCAGTGATGAAGGCTCACCCAACCGATCCAGATGTGCTGTATTTTGTTTTTGGAACCTATTTTCAGGGCTATGGCACCGACCTTTTCCGGTTTGATGTCAAATCAAAGAAACTGGATAAAACGCACAACGACTATAATGATATTGATTCGATTGAATTTTCCCGAACCGACCCTTCGACTATGTATTTAGGACTCGAAGTTGAGCAGGTTCAGTAGGAGCGGGCCACTGTGTCCGTCAGGTCTTCAATTCGGGCGGACACCGTGGTCTGCTGATAACAAGGGCGGACACCGTGGTCCGCCCCCTCCCAAAAACCATGACCTCCATTGCCTTTATTACCTGTGATCGAATTCCAAATTTAACTGCTGATGACCAGCTTGTGGTCGAGGAACTTCGCAAGCTCGGTGTGGGCGTAACTCCAGTCGTCTGGACGGATAATCCTGATCTGTCAGGGTTTGAACTGGTTGTTGTGCGGTCACCCTGGGACTACCATCTCAAATTCGACCAGTTTCAGAACTGGCTCAGTGCCGTCGAGCAGGATCGCATCCCGTTGCTCAACCCGGCCCCAATCATCAAATGGAATATGAATAAGCAGTACCTGCGCGAGCTTGAGGCGCGTGGGGTGCCAGTTGTTCCGTCAGTATGGATTCAACGTGGAAATACGGGACCGTTGCAGGCTGTTCTTGACGAACAGCAATGGGATCAGGTCGTCGTGAAACCAACTGTTTCGGCCACGGCTTATGAAACGCATCGGGTGACAAAACAGCAAACCGGAAAATTCCAGGCCCAGTTTATGGAACTGGCCAATCAGGCTGATTTAGTGGTGCAGCCGTTTTTAGAAGAAATCCAAACTGCTGGTGAATGGTCCTTCATCTTTGTAGACGGAAAACTTACCCACACCGTGCTCAAACAGGCCAAAGCCGGGGATTTTCGAGTGCAGGAAGAGTGGGGCGGCCAGTTTTTTGCCAGTACTGCGCCTCCTACCGTGGTTGATGCGGCCCATCGGGTGATTGAGGCACTGGACGAGACGTTGCTCTATGCCCGCGTAGATGGTGTGGTCAAAGACGGGACGTTTTGGCTGATGGAACTGGAACTCATTGAGCCGGCGCTTTACTTCAGTTGTGTGCCAGAAGCGGCCCGGTGTCTGGCCGAGGCCATTGCCTGTCGGGTGAAACCCTGACCCGCAACCTCACTTTCTGGGCGGGAACTGATTTCGGTTTTCTCTCAGTGAATAAAGTACCTTACCAAAAACTCCCAGATATTTTTAACCACGAAACACACGAAATACACGAAAAGAATCAAGCACTTCCCAAGTTCAATCTATCGGGAAATGTTTGACAAGGGGCTTACTTTGTTTTTGGTGCAAAGGCAATTTTCATTGCGCCGTAGTGAAAAAACACTTTAAACGGTTCAAGGAGTGGTGCCCCAATGACTCCGGTCAGGTACGGATTCGAAAGGGCACCTTCTTTTG
>DAOQNB010001127.1:0-1587 GCA_035335845.1 Acidobacteriota bacterium
GATGGCCAGTAATGAAAAAGTGTCAACGCGTTGACAACCATCTAACTAACTGATTATGCAGATTTTAAGTGGGGAAACTCAGGCGAGCATCTTTGAACAAAACCTGATGTAAACTGACCTTTCCTCAAGCAGAAAACTTGATCAAATCCAGAGCACAGCGTGTACAATTAAACATTCACGCTGTGCTCTTTGTGTGTTGAAGGAAAGTTGAGGTACCACGATGCGGGTCCTGCCCATCCGGGTTAAGTTCAAACAAGGCATCCCAGACCCGAAGTTTCTTGAACGGAAACTGACTGAAACCACAGGTGTGCACGTTACGGTCACACCGTTTCATGAGGCTGCCGGATGTCCAAACTACTTCATTCATTTCCGGCCTGGAAACACAGGGAAATTTGATGGGGTGGTCACGCTTTCGATCTCAACCGATACCATCTCGGTTGAGCCCTTCCAGGATGATGCACTTCAAAAGTGCCCAAACTATTTCTTTTTCCATACTTTAGCAGTTCTTGAGGATGCAGGTGGAACCCCACACTTTGGCATTTTCTACGGCTACCGAAACCGGAAGCTTCAACAAAACATTCCTGCCTATGCCCGCGTGGGCTGGGCTGAATGGGTAAAACTCAACGGTGGGTACAACCCGCCCTTGTACCGGCAAGCTTTGGTTTGGATTCAGATCATTATTTGTTTTCCTCTGGCACTTATCCTGTGGTCTCCGTATTTCTGTATCATTTTGATTGTCGTTGGCGGGATAGTTGCCTGGAAATGGGTCAGCTATATAGCCGTGAAGGGACTGCATCGGTTGAGCGAACTTCAGTAATGTTTAGCTCACACTTTTGAGGTTTGGTTCGTTTCCTTATTCGAACTTCCATCTTCGAGTTTTGTTATAATTTGCCATCTTCCAGTGACATTGGCCTGTTGGAAAACAAATTTGCTCCTGGAAGGGCCAAACCATGAAATGTCTGCTTTGGAATTGGATCTGGCTGGCGAGCCTGCCTGGAATTTTTCTTCTCATCCAGGCGGAAGGCAACCGAATTCCCACGCCACCACCACACTCAGCTTTTCGCCATCCCCAAACTGGTCAAAATCTGGAGATTCTTCAGTTGAGTCCTGGTGGACCAGTTACAGACCCTCCCAATCTCAGCGTTTCATTTTCCCAGCCAATGGTGACCTTCACTGGTTTGAAACGACAATCACAACCACCAACCGGAGTAACACTCACGCCTCAGCCGGCTGGTTCCTGGTTTTGGATTGGTCCAAAAACACTGGTTTTTGAGCCTGAGACCTTTTTTCCGATGGCGACAGTGTATCAGGTGAACATTGGGCGGGAAGTCAGATCAATGGCCGGGAACCAGCTTTCGACCCCAGTCGTCTGGACTTTTTCAACACCAGAGTTGTGCATAACCGAAGACAATGCTGACATCTTTGGATATTCGCACAATCAGCATATCTACCTGGAATTTAATCAACGAATTGATCCGGCGGCACTGCTCCCATTTCTGACCGTTGTGGCAGACCACCAAACCTTCCCGGTGCGTCTGGCTTCGCCTGAGGCCATCACAGATGATCAGTCACTCACCCAGCTTCGCA
>DAOQNB010001128.1:0-1557 GCA_035335845.1 Acidobacteriota bacterium
AGTTGCTGGTGTGGGCCAATTCTCTGAGTGATGGAAAACCAGTTTCCGGGGCAACGGTCACGGCCTATCCTGGAGAGAAAACGGTCACAGTTGATGCTGATGGTCTGGGGCGGATCCCGTTCCAGGCGGACAGGCTCGAATATAACCATTTGGTGGTTCGGAAGGGCGAGGATTCAGCCCTCTTGTGTCAAACATATGAACGCTGGTATTGCCAGCCACCTGGAATATCAGCGATTCACTGGCATCTCATGAGTGACCGTACGGTGTATCAACCCGGAGAAGACATCCATCTCAAAGGTTGGGCTCGTGTCTTCAAGACAAATCAGACTGAACCTATCGAGCCGGTGGGCAACGCCTTTCAATCAGTGTCCTACACCATTACTGACCCGAGAGGCGTCAAGCTGGGCGAAGGATCAGTGCCCGTCAATGCCTTTGGGGGGTTTTATGTCAAAGGTCAAATTCCAAAAACTGCCGCCACCGGCGCCGCGTCAATCCACCTTTCGGCAGATCTCCCTGATACCTCCAGCTTGTTTACGGGTCAAGACACACAGCATCCGTTCCAAATAGAGGAGTATCAGCGACCGGATTTCGAAGTCACCGTTTCCAACGGCGACGGGCCGTTTGTGATTGGAGGGGCGACCACGGCCACCGCCAGAGTACAATATTATACCGGAGGCGGCTTGAGCGAGGTGCCGGTTGACTGGACTGTCATCACCAAACCAGCCAGATTTACCCCACCTAACTGGGGCGCCTTCAGTTTTAACGAGTGGGTTCCATGGTGGTATGAGTGTTATCCCCAGTCGAGGCGAATCCGCACCAGCCATCATTCTGGAAAAACCAATGCCAGCGGTGAGCATCATCTCAATCTGGACTTTCTTTCTCTCGACCAGATTCAACCGTTTGTCGTCAAAACTGAAGCGTCGGTGCAGGATATAAATCGGCGTGAGGTCAGTGCTCATTCCCAGTTTTTGGTCCATCCGGCAAGTGTCTATGTTGGGCTGCAGGCAACCAATTGTTTTGGGAATATCCGTGAGCCACAGGTTATCAAAGCCATTGTAACTGATCTGGATGGCACCCCAATTGCCGGGCAGACCATTACTTTTACAGTTAAACTGAGATATCGCTATCACACCCAACGCCGGCGAACCCAGGAGTTTCCAGCCGAAACGATCAAATCGGCGGATACCCCAGTTTCCTGGGCATTTATTCCACAGGAGAGCGGCGTGTATCAGGTGACGGCACAAATCCGTGATGCCCAGGGCCGCCTCAGCCAGACCAGTGTGATCGCCTGGGCGATTGATGACACCAGTTGGGGGCCATCAACCCTGAATCGCCAAAGCGTGACCCTGATTCCTGAAAAACCAGTCTATGAGGTTGGGGAAGTTGCCGAAATCCTGGTTCAAGCACCGTTTGCTCCGGCAGAAGGACTTGTGACGATTCAGAAGCAGGGTGTGGTGTCTTCCAGCCGGTTTACAATGGATGGCATTACCCACCGGTTGAAAATCCCGATCCAATCGGACTATCTACCGGCGATTCATGTTCAGGTTGACCTTATTG